>DMUR01000071.1:2246-6329 GCA_003476885.1 Chloroflexota bacterium | reverse complement strand
GTGAGGCGAGCGCCGTTGATCTTGCCTCGCTGCTGGATCGGCTACGCAGCGATCCACACCGCCTCCCAGAGGGGGATCTGCGTGGGCTCGGCCTAGTCGTAATCCTTGACGAGTCGCGACTTGTCGCCGCGCACCTCCTCCATAAAGGTGAGGCGACCGAACGTCGCGCACCAACGCTACTTGCGGTCTGGGATGCGCGTGCCCGCGCGTGGGATGACTTCGCCTGGGCGGCGGCGCCTGAAGCGGCGCAGCGATGCGGCTTCACCCAGCCCGAATATGAGTCGCGACGTCAGGAGCGCCTCGCGATCTTGCTTCAGGGCGAGCGCCAGTAGGGCTCGGCTATCCTGCAGCCATGACGACGATCGCCTCTTCACCACACGAACTTCTCGCGGCGCTGCGACCCTCGCTCAGCCTTACACCCGACGGCACGCTGACGATTACCGACGCCACATCGATGCGCAGGGAGGGGGCGGCGATCATCGCATGGAGTGCCGCGTTCTCCGCAGATGAGGCGACGGTGAGGAGTGCGCAGTGGCTTGCCCACAGTGCCGCCGCTGCCAGCGGTATCTACAGCGCCAGTGCGGCGCCGCTCTATGCGGCACGGGCGGCTGGAGCATACGAAGGAATCAGTGTTCCAGCGATCAACCTTCGGGCGCAAGTGTTTGACATGGCGCGTACGGCGCTGGAGTGCGCGTCGAGCATGGGCGGGGCGGCGCTGATCTTTGAGCTTGCCCGCTCCGAGCAGACCTACACCTTTCAGCGACCCGTTGACTACGCCACGAGCATCTACGCCGCCGCAATCGCCGCCGGATGGCACGGCCCACTCTTCATCCAGGGTGACCACTATCAATTCGTTGCAAAGAAGTACGCCGCCGATCCCGACGCGGTGGCGGCGGAGATTGCACGCGCCTGTCGCTTGGCGGTGGATGCGGGGTATCGAAACATTGATATTGATGCATCCACGCTCGTGGACCTCTCTCATCCAACCGTTGCTGCACAGCAGCGTGTGAACGTGGAGCGCAGCGCAGAGGCGGCGGCGCTGATTCGGTCAATTGAGCCGTCTGGAGTACAGATCAGCATTGGCGGAGAGATCGGTGAGGTGGGTACGAACAACTCCACTGAGGAAGAGTTGACCGCATATCTGGACGGCTTTGATGCGGAACTTGCGCGACTGCACCCTGGTGCACGGGGGCTGAGCAAGGTATCCGTTCAGACGGGGACGAGCCACGGTGGGGTCCCACTCCCTGGCGGTGGCGTTGCGGAGGTTGCGTTGGACTTTGGCGTGCTTGAACGGCTCGGCGCGCTCGCGCGAGCGCGTGGCCTTGCGGGTGTGGTTCAGCATGGCGCCTCCACGCTCCCAGAGAGCCTCTTCCACCGATTCCCTGAAGTTGGCACCGCGGAGGTGCACCTTGCAACTGGTTTCCAGAACACGCTCTACGACCACCCCGCGTTCCCGAGCGAACTGCGCGCTGAGATCACCGCCTGGCTGAAGGCGAACGCTGCGGACGAAGCGAAGCCTGGGGATAGCGAGGAGCAGTTCATCTATCGCACGCGAAAGAAGGCGCTCGGCCCCTTCAAGCGTCAACTCTGGGAGGTTGCCAGCAAGGCGGAGATCCTCGAGACGCAGCGCGCCCGTTTCCACTCGCTCTTCACTCAGCTCGGTGTGACGGGAACGCGCGCGCTGGTCACCAGGTGGGTCCCTGAACTACCTGATCCGCTCCCAGCGGCACCGAGTGAGCTGATGAGCGCCGCGCGCGTCTAGCTGCGCTTCACTCCAGCTGCGTCGAGCGACTCCTCAAGGATCTTCAGCGCCAGATCTACCTCTTCCGCCGTGGTTACCAGTGGCGGGATGATGCGAATGACCTGGGCGTAGGCTCCCGCGGAGAGGAGGAGCATCTTCCGCTTGTTCGCCTCGGCGATGACGCGCTTGACTGCGTCCGGATCTGGGGCTCGACCGTCTCCCTCGCCCGGCTTCACAAATTCAAAGGCGAGCATCAGCCCGATTCCGCGAACATCGCCGATCCCGCTCCGCCCCGCGGCGATCTTCTTCATGCCGGCGAGCATCTGCGCACCGCGCGTCGCGGCGTTCTCAACGAGGCGCTCGTCCTCAATGACGTCAAGTGTGGCGAGCGCTGCGGCACACGCGATCACGTTGCCACCGTACGTTCCGCCATGCGTCCCTGGTGCCCAGCTCTCAAGGAGTTCTTTGCGCGCGATGAGACCGGAGAGGGGGAGACCAGACGCGATCCCCTTGGCCATCACCAGGATGTCTGGCTCCACGTTTTGGTGCTGCACGGCGAACATCTTCCCCGTGCGACCGAATCCCGTCTGCACTTCGTCTGCAATCAACAGGATCCCGAGTTCGCGCGTGAGTTCGCGCAGACGGGGGAGGAAGCCCGCGGGTGGAACGACGTATCCCCCTTCGCCAAGCACCGGCTCCACGATGACGGCGGCGACATCTTCTGCGTTGACCAGCGTGTGTAGCGTGAGTTCCCACTCCTCTTCCCATCGGCAGCTGCAACCGGCGCATGAACCGCCGCTCCCTGGTGCGCTCGCGTCACGCGCGGCAACTGGTGCGCGATAGCAGTACGGGAATGCGGTCGGATAGACAGAGCCGGGGAGTGGCTCAAAGTGTCCGCGGTAGACGTTCTTCGCCGTGGTCATCGCCATCGTCTGCGCCGTGCGGCCGTGATATCCGCCGCGGAAGACCAGGATCACGCGTCGCTTGGTCGCGCGACGTGCCAGCTTCACCGCCGCTTCAATCGCCTCACTTCCGGAGTTCGAGAGGAATACGCCCCACGGACCACCAGGCAGGATCTTGCTCAGTCGCTCGTGCAGTCGGAGGCCTGGCTCGTGATAGACGATGTTCTGCTGGCCGTGGATCAGCTTGGTCGCCTGCTCGGCGATCGCCGCGGCTACCTTCGGATGAGCGTGGCCAGTGTTCACCACGCCGATCCCCGATGTGTAGTCGAGCCAGCGCTCTCCGGAGCGGTCAATCAGCCACGCACCCTCGCCGCGTTCCACATCAACATTGGCAGACCTGCCCCAGACGGCGGAGATGACCTCATGTCCTGGGATCGGCTTCGCGCTGCTCATGGCTTCAGATTAGCGCGGCGCCGCTGCAGGAGTGCGCCAATGGCAACCAGCGATACGGTGGCGACAAAGAAGAGTGTGGCGAAGGCGTTTACCTGGGGCGGGATCCCCTTCTGTACCTTCAGATAGATGTACACGGGGAAGGTCTGCACCTGTCCTGCGTTGAAGCGCGTGATCACGAAGTCATCCAGCGAGAGGCCGAAGGCCAAGACGGCGCTCGCGGCGATCCCCGGAAGAATCAACGGAAAGGTCACCTTCCAGAAGGTCTGCCATGGGGTTGCGCCAAGGTCGGCCGCCGCCTCTTCAAGGCGCATGTCGAACCCGGAGAGGCGTGCCTTCATGGTCACCACCACATAGCTCACGTTGAACATCACGTGCGCAAGGATGAGCGTCAGTTCGCCGAGCGGAATCTGCAGGGTGACAAAAAGGGTGAGCAGCGAAGCGCCGAGCACGATCTCTGGCGTGGCGAGCGGAAGGAAGACGAAGAGGTCGATCGCCTTGCGGAAGCGGAAGCGATACCGCACCAGTGCCATCGCCATGAGCGTGCCGATAGTGGTGGCGATGATCGTGGAGACGAGGGCGATTCGCAGCGAGGTCCCAACCGCCTTGACGAGCGTGGGATCACGGAAGAGCGTCAACCAGTTGTCAAAGGTGAACGAGGACCACGAGTAGTTCGATCGGCCGACTGGGTCGTTGAAGCTGAAAAGAGCGACCATGAAGATTGGAAGGAGCAGATAGAGAAGAGCTAGTGCTGCGTAAACCACGAGAATCCTCGAGACGACCGCAGATGCTATTCGATGCGCGATCCACATCAGATTGCCTTGGAGGTGAGCTCGTCAGTGCCGAGGAGACGCCCGTATAGTGCAACCCCCGCGAGGATTAGCACCATCAACATGAAGCTCAGTGCGGCGGCAGTGGGGTAATCGCGCACGACAAGGAACTGTCGCTGGATCACGTTGCCGATCATGGCGGTACCTGGATTGCCGAGCA
>DMUR01000071.1:0-2162 GCA_003476885.1 Chloroflexota bacterium | reverse complement strand
GAACCCGCGAAGATCCCAGGAATAGCAAGCGGTAGGGTGATACGTCGGAAGGCACCCCAACTACTTGCATAGAGATCCTGGGCCGCCTCAAGTAGGCGGCGGTCGATCTTCTCAAGGGACACGTAGATGGGGAGGATCATGAAGGGGATGAAGTTGTATGCGATCCCAGCGACAACCGAGAAGGGGGTGTCAAGGATGCGGGCCGAAGGATCTATAAGGCCGAGGGCTTTCAGCGGTCCCAGTACGACTGAGTCGTCGCCCAGGATGGTGCGCCAGCCAATCGTCCTCAGCAAGTAAGACGTAAAGAAGGGGGCGACAACAAGGAAAAGGAGGATGCTTCGTGCCCGCCCCGCCTTGAAGGCGATGTAGTAGGCGAGTGGGAAGGCAATGGAAAAGCAGAGCAGTGTTGCAGCGAAGCCGTATTGGATTGAGCGGACGTACTGCTCCTGGTACGTGCTAAGTGCGTTCGGATAGTTGACCCAGTTTGAGAGGCTAAAGCTGAAACCAGTTTCTAGGGTTCCGTTCCAGAAGCTCGATGCGAACATCTGGAGGTTCGGTGCGAGATAGAACGAGCCGAGCCACGCAAGGCCTGGTACGAGTAGAAGTGCGGGGACGAGCGCTGGGTGGCTGCGTAGAAGCCTCATGCGCTCGTCCTCACGTTATCTCGTGATTACGAGTCGACGCCTTCGACGAATGCGCTGAACTGCTCGTCAAAGTACGCCTGCTCGTCGGCGGAAACCTCACCCCAAACCTTCAAGCGCCCCTTGGTTGCCTCATCAGGGAAGATCAGCGGGTTCGTGGCGAGCGCGGGATCAATCTTGGTGATCTCTTCCGCTGCACCCTTCACTGGGCAAATGTACTGGACATACGCTTCGACGACCGCCGCAATCTCAGGGCGGTAGTAGAAGTCAATCCAGAGCTCCGCAGTGTACTTGTGCTTCGCCCCTTTCGGAATGAGCATGTTGTCCGTGGCATACATTCCGCCTTCATCCGGAACTACGAAGGCGAGCTCTGGCTTACCTGCTTGGATGATTCCAACGTCACCTGACCAGGCAATCGCCGCGAATGCACTCTCCTCTTCCAGCAAAACGGTGTACGAGTTGCCGGAGAGCTTGCGGATCTGCCCCGAGTCGACCTGATTTCTCAGCGTCTCCAAGGCGGCGTCGAAGGTTGCGCGTGTAGGCGTCGCTGGATCGTCACCGTTTCCGAGCATGACGAGCCCGACGGTATCGCGGAGTTCGGTCAACAGGGCGACCTTTCCTTTGAGTGCAGGATTCCAGAGCCCAGTGACCGTGCTGAACGATGAAGTTTTCGCCGTATTGATGCCGATCCCGGTCATTAGTGATTGCCATGGCGCGAGATAGTCGTTGGTTGGATCTGCCGTGCGACCCTTGAACTCATCCGCCAGATTTGCGACAAAGTTCGGCATGTGTGATTTGTCAAACTTCTCGGCCCATCCAAGATCGACGATCTTCTTCGCCATCCAGGTGGTCGGCGTGATGATGTCCCAACCGGGGTCTTGGCCTGCCTCAAGAGGCGCCTTAATTGTTCCGAAGAAGGTGTCGTTGTCGTCGATTGACTCTTGATACTCGATCCTCGTCCCGTACTCCGCTTGGAAGCGTCGAAGGCTCTCTGAGGTGTCGGCGGTGGCGGTATCGACACCATCATCAACGTCAATGTAGTACGGCCAATTTGCGAAATTCAAGATCTCGCTTGGCGTCTCGTCTCCACCAGCCGATGCACTCGGTGCGGTCGAGCTTCCCGAAGTGCCGCATGCTGCGAGGAAGGCGGCTGCGCCAGCGACGGCACCCGCCTTGAGGAGCGTTCTCCGATCGAGCTCCGTTCCGAACTTCTTCTCCGCGTCCATCCGTTACCCCCTTCTGCGCCTTAGGCGCCTGCGGCATCGCCAACGACGAAGCCATTCTCCGGTTTCCATGTGAGTGTGACACTCTCGCCTGGTCGCCACGTGTCGTTGCGCGTGGTGCGGTCCCGATTCTGCTCGCTCACGAGCAGGCGTAGGCCATTTTTCCCCTCCACAACGTACTGGGTGATCACGCCGAGGTAGCTGGTGTCCACCACCGTCCCTTCGAGCGTGTTCCCCTTCGACTCCTGGCCCGGCTCGAGCAGCGTGAGCTTCTCTGGGCGCACACCGATCGCGCCGC
>DMUR01000073.1:4734-6149 GCA_003476885.1 Chloroflexota bacterium | reverse complement strand
CCGAGCGAGGTCCCCTACTTGCGCCGACGTGTTGGCGTGGTCTTCCAAGACTTCCGACTCCTGCAGAGACGCACCGTTCGCGAGAACACCGCCTTTGCGCTGGAGGTCACCGGCGCGCCACGCGAAGAGGTTGACGCCGCTGTTGAGCGCGCCCTTCGCATTGTTGGTCTCACTGCGCTCGCGGAGCGATACCCTGACGCGCTCTCGGGTGGCGAGCAGCAGCGCGCTGCGATCGCGCGCGCCATCGTTGGCAACCCTGAGCTGCTCATTGCCGATGAGCCAACGGGGAACCTTGATCCACTCATCAGCTGGGAGATCATGGAGCTGCTCGGGCAGATCAATCAGCTTGGCGTCACCGTCCTTGTCGCAACACACGATTCAGACGTAGTCACCACACTGCGAAAACGTGTGATCGGACTTGAGGGTGGACGCCTTATCCGCGACGAAGCGCGTGGGACATACCATCGTGCAGGGTGAGCGGGTGAACGGTGAAGGGGGTCGTTCGTGAGTAGGGCGCAGAACGGTCGGCTGATTCGCCTGAGCGTCTCCGCTGCGGTGAATGGTCTCTCACGCAACAGGCTCGCCACGGTTGCCGCCACCATGACCATGACGTTGATGCTGCTCGTCCTCGCCTCAGTCCTTGTGATTCGCGCCGGACTTGACGCTGCGCTCAGCTATGCGGACTCCAAGGTTGAGGTGGTCGCCTACCTGAAGGTCGGCGCCTCCGAAGAGCGTGCGAACTCACTGCGCAACGAGATCCTCAAGATCGACGGAGTGAAGGAGGCCACGTACATCACCGCTGATGAAGCGCTCGCTGCATTCCGTGAGCGGCTGAAGGAGCGCGGTGAGCCAGACCTCACTGGTGAGCTTGAGCAGAACCCGCTCCCCGCAAGCTTTGAGATCGCGCTGGACAGCCCAAGTGAGACGGCGAGCGTTGCAGACGCACTCAGTCGCCTCCCCTCTGCCGCGCTCTTCTCGCGCATCGTTGATGGTCGTGCCGTTGCGGAAAGTCTTGCCAGCATCACTTCGGCGCTTCGTATCGCCGGCCTCATTGTCCTGATTGGATTCTCGTTTGCCGTCCTCGCCGTGGTCGTCAACGCGATTCGACTCGCCATCCTTGCGCGAAGTGATGAGATTGCGATCATGCGCCTTGTTGGCGCAACGTCCACCTGGGTGCGACTCCCGTTCATCATTGAGGGGTTGATCATTGGTGGCGCGGGCGCACTGATCACCCTCTTTATCTTCGGAATCCTTGGTGCTGGGATCAGCACCGTCATGCTGAACCTCTTCCGTGTCCTACCAATCGAGACGTCTGGAATCTTGCTCGGAGAGGTTGCGGTCACGGTGTTGCTTGCTGGGTTTGGGCTCGGCGCACTCGGTGCACTACTCTCACTTCGTGGTCGACTGAGCTCATA
>DMUR01000073.1:0-4644 GCA_003476885.1 Chloroflexota bacterium | reverse complement strand
CTCGTGACGCGCGCAGGGGCACTCCTTCTCGCCCTGCTACTCGCTGTCGGCGCATACAACCTTGGCTACAACAGCGGCAGTAGCGCAGCCGGCGTCACTGGCGCATCTGGGGCGATTGATCTCTCCCGATTCAACGAGGTGCTTGACCTTGTTGAGACACGACACGTTGGCGACAAAACCGAAGAGGCCCTTATTGACGGCGCCATCAAGGGGCTCGTTGAGTCACTTAATGATCCGTACTCGCAATACCTCACTGGCGAAGAGATGGATGCGCTCGTTGAGGGTCTCTCTGGAAGCTTTGAGGGGATTGGCGCAGTAATCGAGAGTCGCGGTCCCGCAGGTGAAGCCTGCACCACGCTTGGTCCAGACTGCTATCTCCTTGTGGTCTCACCAATTGACGGCTCGCCCGCAAAGGCTGCGGGTGTGCAGAGCGGCGACCGCATCACGCTCGTTGACGGTCTCACTGTAGATGGCGAGACGCTGGACGAAGCGGTGCTTCGTGTTCGTGGTGCGAAGGGGACAAGCGTGGTAATCACGATCCTCCGTGGTGATGCGGCCCCGCTAAATCTGACAATCATCCGTGACGTGATCACCGTCCCTGCTGTTGAGCCGGAGACGCTCGAGACATCGGATAGTTCTCCTGTTGGCTACCTGCGCCTTGCGGAGTTCAGTGAGGTTGCAGGTGATCAGTTTGATCAAGCGCTGCAAGAGGTGGTTGATGCTGGTATCACACGAATCATCCTTGACCTGCGAGACAACCCAGGCGGCTACCTTTCCACCGCACTTCAGATTGCGAGTGAATTCATCGCTGATGGTGTGGTCTACATGGAAGAGACAAGCGACGGGAAACGAACCGAAACGTCAGCGAACGGTGGTGGCATCGCAACAGATCCAACAATCAAGGTGGTCGTGCTGATCAATAAGGGGAGTGCGTCTGCGAGTGAGATTCTCGCTGGTGCGTTGCGCGATCGCGGCCGCGCGGTCCTCGTCGGTGAGACAACCTTTGGCAAGGGTGTGGTGCAAACGTTTATCGACCTCAAGGATGGCTCTGGCTTGAAGCTCACGATCGCAAAGTGGCTCACACCGAACGGCACCTGGGTGAACAAGGTGGGGCTCGCCCCCGACTACCCGGTGCCAACACCCCCAACTCCTGGTGAGGGTGATCCGGCCCTGAAGAAGGCTCTGGACCTCCTCAAGTAGCGGGGGCGCGGGTGGATGCGCGCCACCCCTTGCGCCTTGCCCCGCTGAGCCGTATCGTCTACGGCAGACGGAAGGAGGTGGTGTGCAGTGTCAATAGACAGTTGTACGACCGCCTCTCGTGAGGTCGGCGAATAACCGATCCCGAGAGCGGTAACGTTCTGAGAGGGCGCTGGCCGCAAGGTCAGCGCCCTTTCTATTCGCACCAGACCGCGTCTATACGCACCAGCCCGCAGGGTCGCGCCGCTCACCCAGCAAGGAGGTCTCATGGCTACGAAGAAGTCGCTCGTCATCGCTGACGGTACGACGCTGTCTTCGAACCGGAAGGCCACCCACGAGTACGAGATTCTCGATCGTTTTGAGGCGGGTGTGGTGCTCACGGGGACAGAGATCAAGTCCATTCGCGCGGGGAAGGCAGACATCGGTGACGCCTACATTCGTCTTGACCAAGGCGAGGCTCGCATGATCGGCATGCATATTGCCGAGTGGCCCGGTGCTGCCAGCCAACAGCACGAGCCGAAACGGACGCGCCGCCTCCTCCTCCATAAAGAAGAAATCATCTCGATCGGCACCAAGGTGAAGGTGAAGGGGCTCACGCTGATCCCGCTCCGCCTTTATTTGAGCCGGGGTCGCTGCAAGGTTGAGATTGGCCTTGGGCGAGGAAAGAAGGAGTTCGACAAGCGCAAGTCAATCGCTGACCGAGAAGGGAAGCGTGAAGCGGAGCGCGAGCTCTCGGACTGGAAGCGCGGGGGCTAGTCGCCACACGCGCCAGCGTGTAGGATTCCCCTCTTGGGGATGCGTGGTTTCGACGGGAAACCGCACCTTGAGAACGCGAGTCGAGGTTGCTATCAGGCCTCGTTAAACCGGTAGCAAAAAGAAGTAACTGGCAATCGCCAGCCTGCTCTCGCCCTCGCTGCCTAAGGCAGTAAGGTGAGCGTGGAAGCGGCCCCCGCTTCGCGGGTCGTGGAAGCGTCATTAAGCGAAGCTGCAACAGTGGTGAGTGACACATAGCCACTGATCAAGCCCGATTTAGGGGCATGTGACTCGGTTGAGGGTCGATCCGGCCTGTGGGAGCGCCTCAACTCAGACTAAACCGCAGGACACGCTCGTAGTGGTCTCTTGGCAGGCTTTTCGGACGAGGAGTTCGACTCTCCTCCATCTCCACCAACACTTGCACGAGGCGCGGATCGCGCGCTACCTAATCTCTTTGATGCGCGCCTTCGCCATCGCCACAAGGAGCTTCTCGTCGATCTCCCAATCGTTCGGAATCGTGATGGTGTGCTTGAGTACGCGGTACCCCTTCAGTTTCGGTGTGAACGCATCAATCACCGCCTTACTAAAGGGGTTGATCAGCAGGTACTTCGATGAGGCCGAAGCGCCGAACACATAGTACTTCTCGGTGCGCAAGATTGGCTGATTCCAGGAGATCACAAGCTTCAGGTCTGGATACGCCGCGCGCAACACCTTGAACATGCCCTTCATGGTGCGCGCTTGCTGCGGACCAATCGTCTTGAAGTAGTCCGCCGGTGTTGCGTGTCGATGTGCCGTGGTCGAGCCGCGAGTGAACATCACCAGTGCGTTGGCGTGCGCTTGTGAGAACCCGTAGTTCTCTCGCAGGTGTGCGATCTGCTCTGGGTAGCGCTTCCCTGCAACACTCTTCATTACCGCAAACCAGTGTTTCATCGGTTCGCCGTAACGTTTCTCAATTGCAGGGAAGTGCGCTTCCCGTTTTGGATCTCTTGTCGGCATGATGGCCGTTCGCTCGTTACGCCGGGATCACGACCACGCGGCGTTCTGGCTCTTCGCCCGCCGACTCGGTTGCAATCCCAGGTGCACCCTGTAGTTCCATGTGCACCCAACGGCGCTCAAGCGCGGTCATTGGCTCAAGTTGAACGGCGCGACCGGTCTCTCGAACACGCTCGCCCGCCTTGCGCGCAAGTGCGCGGAGCTGCGCTTCACGTCGACCACGATACTCTTCAATGTCTACGGTCACGCGCGCCCACTCGCCGAGCTTGCGGCTCAACATCAAGTTGACAAGGTGCTGGATCGCCTGAAGGCGCTCGCCGCGTCGGCCAATCAAGCTGCCGAGTTCCTCCGCAGCTTCTGGTGACGTGCCCGCCACATTCAGCACGGTCTCGGAGCCTTCGCCGCTCAGGCGAATCTCTGCCTCAAAGTCGAGGTGCTTGATCAGCGTCTCAAGGATCTCCTTGCCGCCGGCAATCATCTCTGGTGTGGTCTCGCTGCGCTCGCGGCGCTCGCGTGGCTCTCGTGTCTCGCCCGCTTCACGCGGCGCTCGGGCTGGCCGATCAGCACGTTCAGGGCGCGGTGCTCGTGCGGGTCGCTCCGCACGTGCCGCTGGTGCACGCTCTGTTCGTGCGCTGCGTGCCGGTCGCGGTTCGGAGTCGCGGGGTGCAGCATCTCGTGGTGCCGCAGCGCGTGGTGCAGGTTCGGTCGCGCGCTTTGGCGTGCTGCCTGCGATTGCGCTTGCTGGCGCTGCAACGATCCGCGCTGGCTCAGCACCCATGCCGAGAACACCCTTGGAGCCTGGCGCGATGATTTCAAAGTCGAGGTCGGCGAGTCCAACCTTGAAGGATTCGCATGCGATCTTGAGCGCCTCTTCAACGCTCTTGCCTGTGAACTCCTGGTATGCGCTCTCGCTCGCCATTATCTGCCCCCTCGGCGACCGTGTCGGTCGCGCTTCTTGGCCGAACGGATCGTGGCGGCCGCAGATGCGGCGCGGTCAAGATCCGTGCGGGATTGTGGTGCCCCTTCAACCACGTCGCCCGCCGGAGCGCTCTCCGGCATCGCCACGGGGAATCGCGGTGCATGGTTCACGGCGAAGGCCGGAGTCCACCCAAAGAGTGGGAAGAGTCCGCCGTAGCCGAGGATCAAATACTGCTGCGCCAACGAGAAGACCGTAGACGCAATCCAGTAGATAAAGAGTCCTGCTGGCAAGATGCCGCCGTACAGGATTGAGATCAGCGGCAGGATCACCAGCGTCTGGCTCTGCATTGCCGCTGCCGGATCGCCCTTTACTGCTCCGCCCTTTGGAAGCGTCATGCGCGTCTGTAGCACCTGCAACAGCGCACTGCCGAGCGCAAGCGGGGAGATGCCGATCCCGAGAAGAATAAGTGGAGCCCATGGTTGCGAAACATCAAGCCCGCCAAGCCATCCCACTGTTGTGTCAAAACAGCGGACACCGTCAGCGAGACCGTTCACGCATCCTGGATCCAAGACCTGGAAGCCGAAGATGCTCAGCATGGCGGTTGGATCGCTCGTCTTAAGTCCTTGATCAATCACGGAATACATTGGGATGAGCACGATGAACTGAAGCAGGGTCGGCAGACATCCGCTCAGCGGATTGATGCCGCGCGTCTTGTACAGCTCCGCCTGCGCCTGCTGGATCTTCATTCGATCGCCTTTATAGCGACGCTTGATCTCTTCCAC
>DMUR01000029.1 GCA_003476885.1 Chloroflexota bacterium | reverse complement strand
GGAGGATGGCACTTCGGATCACGGGTGAGCCTGCGAGCGCCGACGATGCGCTGCAGGAGGGGCTGATCTCCGCCTACCGAGCTCTCGATCGGGTGGAGCCTCGTAACCTGCGCGGCTGGTTCGTTCGAATCGTTCAAAATGCGGCGCGCGACGCGGGCCGCCGAGAGCGGCGTCACCCCACGATCCAGATTCAGACGCATGACGAAGAGGGGGGCGGAGCCGAGCGAAGGGGTGCCGCTGAGCTGCCCGCTGGGCGCGCGAGTGATCCGGCAGGGGTGGCTGAGGGGCGCGAACTCGCGGCACAGTTGCGTGTGGCTCTCAGGGCGATCCCGGAAGAGAGGCGAACCGCCATCCTCCTCTTTGATGTGGACGGATACACCTATGCCGAGATTGCCGAGATTACGGGGAGCTCCCTTGGAACGGTAAAGAGTCGAATCAGCCGTGGCCGCGAGGAGCTGAGGGGCCTTCTCGCAGACCTGCGGCCGGGAACCCGGGGCGGCGAGCGCTCGTTAGGGGGTAGAGATGAGTGACGAGCGCCGCCCAACTACGCCGCATGACGCATCAGTGGAGTCTGCTGAGGCGGCAGCCCTGGCTGCCTATCGCAGCGAGGAGCCGGTCCGCCAGCGTGACCCGTTCCACCGGGCGGCGCTCCAGCAACTCGTCGCAGAAGAGGCGAGCGCTCGTGCAACTCGACAGCACGGTGGACCGATCGCGTGGCTCGCACGCTGGCTCAGGAGCGCACCGCGCCCGGCACTCGCTGGTGCGGCACTCTCGCTGGCCCTCCTTGTCACAGGCGTACCGCTCGCCTCCCTGCAGCCAACAGTAGAGTCAGCAGTGCGAAGCGACCCTGCCGCCGTCATGAGTGAGCTTCCTGGAGCCGAGCCCCTTGAAAGCCGCGCCGCGGATGACGTCGCCGCCGCAGAGTCCGTCGGGGCGGTCACAGAGACCCCGTGGCTCTTGATTGCAGGCGCAGTCGGGCTTGCCGTCAGTCTTCTCGCCGCTGAGAGTGCGCGCCGCCGCCGACGCACGTAAGCCTTCGCCGCGCGCCGAGGTCGCGCCCCGCTGCGCTACGCTCCGTTCGTGGAATCGAAGCGACTTCTTCTCGTTGATGCCTATGGCCTGATCTACCGCGCCTTTCACGCCATCCCTCCGCTGACGAACAGTCGCGGGATCCTGACCAACGCGGCATTTGGGTTTACAAGCATCCTGCTTCGCGCGATCGCCGACGCAAAGCCAGCGCGCGCCATCGTTGCCTTTGATGCGCCTGGGGCAACTCACCGCCATGAGCGCTTCCCTGCATACAAGGCGCAGCGGCCCTCCATGCCGGATGAGCTCCGATCACAGGTCCCACTGGTGCGAGACCTTGTTGCCGCGCTCGGCCTACCGCTGCTCGAGGCGCCTGGATATGAGGCGGACGATGTGATTGGCACGATCGCAGAACAGGCGCGCGCTGACGGGTGGGAGGTGATGATCGTCTCCGGTGACCTCGACATGCTTCAGCTCGTCGGACCGAACGTCTCCCTGCTTCACACGGCGAAGGGTGGCGCTGATGCGATGGTGATCTATGACCCCGCGAAGATCTTTGAGCGATACGGATTGACCCCAGAGCAGATTGTAGATTTCAAGGCGCTCAAGGGGGATAGCTCGGACAACATTCCTGGTGTCCCTGGAGTGGGGGAGAAGACAGCGGCGAAACTCATTGCAGCATTTGGCTCCCTTGAGGCGCTGTATCAGCGGCTCGATGAAGTGGAACCCGTGCGAATTCGGGAGCTGCTTCGCCAGAATCAGGACGCCGCCTTCGCCGGACAAGGGTTGATGACTATTGACCGTGATGCACCGCTGCAGCTACCTGGCGAAGGGGGCACCATCGGTGAGTACGATCGAGACCTTGCGCTTGCACTCTTGCGTGAGCTTGAATTCCGAGCACTTATCGGACGCCTTCCACCACTGCAGGGGGAGGATCGAGAGACCGCGGCTGAGGCGGTGGCCGCAGCGACTGCAGGTGCAGCAATCCGTGGCGTGAAAGAACGCCCATCTGCGGTCGTCAGCGCACCGCCGCGCGTGACGAGCGGCGACCTGCAGCTCGGCTTCGACTTCAATGCGGTGAGCGAGGGGAATCGCGCCGCAGGCCAGCGTGGGGACACGGCGACAGGCGCGGCCCCGCTTCTCGAAACATCCGCCGACCAGAGCGCACAGATCGAAGCAATCAAGCGCGGTGATCTAGCCGCAGCGGGTGTCCTCCACGTCCAGTCACCAGAAGATGCAGCCCGTCTCTTTGGAGCGCTACGGACGCACGGTGTCCTCGCACTTGGTGGAGAGGGGGTTAACCGCCGAGGTCCATCAGGACCAATGGCCCTTGCGGTCGCTGATGAAGAGGGGGGGCTGATCACAGCCGACGACCCTGCCGTGATCCATCGACTGCTCACGCTCGTCGCGGGCGCTGGTCGCGATCTCGTTGGACTCGGTGTCAAAGAGATCTTCGGCGCGCTGCTTGCGATCGGTGCTGATCGCCCCCTCCGCCTCGTCGATGACGTGGCACTAGGGAGCTGGATTGGGAATGTGACGCTGCGCAATCCTGGGCTTGTTGAGGTTGCCGCCGCTCGCCTCGGGGCCGACATTCCCGAACGGCGTACGCCGCTGCAGACAGCATCACTCTGCGCGGTGGTTGCGCTCGCCTCGCGCGCAGGACTTGATCGTGAGCTGCGTTCGATTGGGAGCGAACGGCTCTACCGAGAGATTGAACTGCCACTGACGGAAGTGTTGGCGCGCATGGAGGGGGCAGGGATCGCCGTTGACCAGCAGGCGCTTGCGCAACTTGCTGATGCGTTCGGGCGTGAGATCACACGCCTTGAAGCGGCTGCGGCATCGTCGGTTGGTCGTGCAGTCGCGCTCGGATCACCGAAACAACTTGGCGAACTGCTCTTTGGGGAGCTCGGACTCTCACGCGGCAAGAAGACCAAGACGGGGGCGTGGTCAACGGATGCGAGTGTGCTCGAGGAGATCCAAGGGGAGCATCCGATCGTGGGCATTGCTTTGGAGTGGCGCACCGTTTCCAAGCTCCAGAGCACCTACGTTGAGGCGCTACCAAAACTTGTGGAGGCGGACGGCAGGATTCACACCACCTTCCAGCAGTCGGTTGCTGCCACTGGTCGCCTGAGTAGTGTGGATCCGAACCTCCAGAACATCCCGATCCGATCTGAGCTCGGGAGAAAGATTCGGCACGCGTTTGTGGCGGAGCCTGGGCACCTGCTGGTTGCCGCCGATTACAGCCAGATTGAGCTGCGCATCCTTGCACACGTGACACGAGACCCTCATCTGATTGAAGCGTTTGCGGCGGGTGAGGATATCCATCGTGCTACGGCGTCACGCGTCCTTGAGAAGCCACTCGATCAGGTGAACGACGACGAGCGAGCAATGGCGAAGATGGTCAATTTCGGAATTGCATACGGGATGGGTGACTTTGGCCTGGCGACACGCGCTGGGATCTCTCGTGATGCGGCAAAGTCATTTATCGCGGGATACTTTGAGCGGTACCCTGGCATCAAGCGGTATATCGACACGATTAAAGAGGAGGCGCGCGCTCACGGGGCGGTGACGACGCAGCTCGGTCGCCGCCGGCCGATCCCAGAACTCCGTGCAGCGAATCCTGCGCTTCGCGCCGCAGGAGAGCGAGCGGCGATCAATCATCCGATCCAGGGAACTGCGGCCGACATCATCAAAGTGGCGATGATTCGACTCAGTCCTCGCCTCCGCGAAGCTGGACTTACGGCGCGACTCATCCTGCAAGTACATGACGAACTCCTCCTTGAGGCACCTCACGGTGAAGTCGATCGTCTCGTTCCGCTGCTCATTGATACCATGGAGGGGGCGCTCGCCCTCGACGTTCCGCTCACCGTGGAGGCGAAGGTTGGCCCCCGCTGGGATGAGATGGAGAGGTGGAACGGGCATGCCTGAACTCCCAGAGGTAGAAACGGTTGCGCGTGATCTTGCGCGCCTTGTGGGCGGCGCAACGATCTGCACAGGGCGAATCCTTCGCACCGCAAATCTAAGCACGCCTGATCCTGAAACCTTCACGCGGGCGATTGCCGGCCGGAGGATTGAAGGGGTGCGCCGTCGCGCAAAGTGGGTGCTTGTCGATCTGGAGGGTGGTCTGATCTTGATGGTCCACCTGCGCATGACGGGCCAACTCGTGGTGCTTCCGGCTACGTCGACTCCAGATCCGTATGTTCGAGCAGAGTTGCAGCTCAGCGATCAGCGGGTAATTCGATTCCGTGACGTTCGCGCGTTCGGCAGGCTTGCACTTGTCGCACGGAGAGAGGACGGGAGTCCTTCACGGTCGCTCGATCCGAGCGGCGAAGCGGCACTTGGTGACCATGGGCCAGAGCCGTTAGAGGCGACCTTCACGGCGTCTAGGTTTGCGAGCGATTTGAAGGGTCGCCGTGGCCGACTGAAGAGTCTCCTCCTCGATCAGCGCTTCATCGCTGGGCTCGGCAACATCTATGTTGACGAGGCACTCTGGCGTGCTCGCCTACACCCGCTCGCGACGGCTGCAGCGCTCCGAGCAGCGGAGGCGGAGCGGCTCCACCATGCGATCGTCTCGTTGCTTCGTGAGGCGGTGGCCGCACGCGGCTCGTCAATTGACGATTACACGGGACCGGATGGCGACGGTGAGATGCAGGAGCGCCTCGCCGTCTATCAGCGCGGCGGTGCGCCGTGCATGCGGTGCGGCACCACGATTCGGCGCGTGACACTTGGAGGGCGCGGCACGCACTACTGTCCCCGCTGCCAGCCGCTTCCACGGGGGCGTCGCGCAGCCGGTTCGGTGGGAGACCTGAAGAAGTCCTCAACGTTGCGTCGAGGTCCACGGTGGAGCGAGTCACTTGAAGAGGGGAGCCTTGGGGCGACCGCAACGGAACGCGCGGCGGCGCGACGTCGGGCAGTCCGGTCTGGCGGTGCGCGATGAGCATTCTCTCGCTGAGCGACGTTGGACGTGAGATTGGCGCGGTCACCATTCTTGAGAACGTCAGTGTGAGTGTGGCCGCTGGCGAGTGGATTGGACTCGTGGGACCGAACGGAGCGGGGAAGACAACGCTGCTGCGCATGATGATTGGCCGAGACGAACCGGATCGAGGTCGCGTGGATCGCGCGCGCGGCGTCAACATTGAAGTGTTGGCGCAAGAGTCGTCCCATGACCCAAGGCTTCTTGGCGCGGCGACGCTCACCGATGCGGTCCGAAGTGGTGCGGAAGAGATCACAAGGATCGCCAACGCGTTGCATGAGGCAGAGGCGACCGGGAGCGTTGCAACGCCTGAGTATGCCGCCGCACGCCAACGCTTTGATGCGCTTGAGGGATACACCATTGACGACCGAGTGGCGTCAGCACTTCGCGGTCTCGGGTTCCCAACCTCGCGACACGGAGAGTCCCCCTCGCGACTCTCTGGAGGAGAGCAGACCCGAGTTGCCCTGGCGCGACTCGTCATCGCTGATCCAGACCTCCTCCTCCTCGACGAGCCAACGAACCATCTGGATGTAGAAGCGATCGAGTGGCTCGAAGGGGCGCTGCGTGCTCGCGGCGGGGCACTCGTTGTGGCGAGTCACGATCGTTCATTCCTTGATGCCGTTGTGGATCGAGTCTGGGAGGTTCGCAACCGCACCGTCACGCGATTCCGTGGGAACTACTCGGCATACGCGCAACAGCGCGAATCTGGGGAGCTGGACGCAGAGCGCGACGCGGAGCGACGTACGAAGGAGATCGCACGAGAGCGCGAGTTGATCCAGACGTATCGAAGCCATCGGAAGTACAGCAAGATGCACGAGCATGAGCGGCGGTTGGCGGCGATTGAGCCAGTGGTTGCACCGAAGCGCCGGGCAACGCTCGCCATCTCTGCCGCAGGCGCGGGTCGAGGCCCCGCAGAGCCCGTGCGTCTGGTGGAGGCAGAGGTTGGATATCGCGAGCCGGCGCGACGCGTCATCGCCCGTGCGGAGAGCATCGCACTCCGGCGTGGCGAGCGGGTTGGCATCGTCGGTCCGAATGGTGCGGGGAAGACCACGCTTCTGAAGAGCATCGCTGGGATCCTGGCGCCACTCAGCGGCGAGATTCAGGTTGCGCAAGGTGTAATCCCTGCGTATCTCGCGCAGGTACGCGCCGCTGGTCTACACGGCGCCACCGTGATCGAAGCGCTTCGCACCGCGGTCCCCGTTGAAGCATCGGTTGCACGCGGGCACCTCGCTCGCTTCCTCTTCCGCGGCGACGAGGTGGATAAGGAGGTGACCGTGCTCTCGGGTGGCGAGCGGAGTCGACTCGAACTGGCCATCCTCGGACTTCTTCCATCAAACCTCCTCCTTCTGGACGAGCCGACAAACCACTTGGACGTGGACGCATGTGAGTCGCTGGAACGATTCCTCCTTGACGGGGAGCGAACGGTCCTTTTGGTTAGTCACGATCGTCGCCTGCTCGAACGCATCTGCACGCAGCTCTGGGTGGTAAGCGAAGGTGCGATCGTGCGATTCGATGGTGGATGGCGTGCATGGCGGAGCGCTGTTGCTGCAGGGTGGACGGTTGCCAACGCGGGCGTGCTTGAGGCCGCGAAGCGAGCACCTGCACCCCGCGCAACTGGCAGCGCTCCGTCGCGTCCCGCCGCACCCGCACCAGCGAAAGGGAAGAAGGGGCCAGCGCTCAGCAAGGAGCAGGCGCGCCGCCGCCGCGCCGCGGTTGATGCAGATCTTGAGCGTCTCGGGCTGCGGAAGTCGCAGCTGGAGCTTTCACTCCTTGATCCAAAAGTGATCGCTTCATACACTGAGCTCGCGCGTGTGACGAGCGAACTCGCTGATGTCTCAGCAGCACTGACCGCGGCCGAAGAGGCGTGGCTCGCGTTGCAGGGTGAGGTGACGGCATGAAGGTGATCGGCGTCTCCGGTCCGATCGGTGCGGGGAAGAGTTCCGTCGTCAAGGCACTGACAGAGGACCGGGCGCTCGCTCGGGATCTCGGCGGTTCCGTGCACTCCATCGATGCGGACGCGGTGTTGCGAGAAGCCCGACGCACATCGCTCCCCCTGCAACGCGCGATCGGCGCGATCGTTCCAGAGGCACAACGTGAAGACGGGAGTCTGGACAGCGTTCGACTCTCATCCGCTGCGTTCGAGCGACCAGAGACTCTCGCGGCGCTTGAGCAGCTGCAGTGGCCCATCGCTCGGGAGGCGATCAGCGGGGCACGTGGAGCGGGGGAGGCGAGTGGCGCAGCACTGCTCCTTGTTGAAGCGATTGCGCTGCTCGACTCTGGTCTCGCTGAAACACTGGATGGCCTCCTCCTCATTGACGCGCCGCGTGAGATACGTCAGGCGAGACTGCTGGAGCGAGGGGTGAGCGCGGAAGACTTTGCGAGGCGTGAGAGGGCTCAAGCGGATCTCAGCAGACGGCTGCGGGCAGCGGGGGCGCTCCCGATCGACGCTCAGCACAGCGTTGCAGAGGGTGCCGCTGCGGCGGCGGATGCACTCCGCCTTCTATGCTCCACAGGTGAAAGGGACCCCAATCCAACCGACTGATCACACCCCCGCACTCGGTGCGGCGTTCGCGCTGCGCTCAGACTTTCAGCCAACCGGAGACCAGCCGAAAGCGATCGAGGGCCTTGTTGAGGGTCTCCGCGCCGGGCTCCATCATCAGGTGCTCCTAGGGGCAACTGGGACTGGGAAGACCTTCACGATTGCGAACGTGATCCAGCAGGTGCAGCGGCCGACGCTGATTCTTGCGCACAACAAGACACTTGCGGCACAGCTCTACTCCGAGATCAAGGAGTTCTTCCCAGAGAACGCCGTGGAGTATTTCGTCTCCTACTTTGACTACTACCAGCCAGAGGCATACCTGCCACGCTCCGATACCTACATTGAGAAGGATTCAAGTCGCAATGATGAGATTGACCAGTTGCGTCATGCGGCAACGAAGGCGCTCTTTGAGCGGCGCGACACGATCATTGTGGCCTCCGTAAGTTGCATCTACGGCCTCGGCGCACCGGTTGACTACGGGGCAACCATCTTGCGTGTTCGCAAGGCGGGGAAGTACCGCCGAGATGCCATCCTGCGTCACCTCGTGGACCTGCAGTATCAACGGAATGACGCCACCCTCGGCCGCGCCAAGTTCCGCGTGCGTGGGGACACCATTGAGGTACAGCCTGCAGGTGAAGAGACGATTCTCCGCGTGGAGTTTTTCGGTGATGAAGTAGAGCGTATTGCAGAGGTGGACCCGCTCACGGGTGAGATCCTCGCCGAGCGGAACGAGATGGTGATCTACCCCGCAACGCACTATGTGACCCCAACGGAGAAACTCGCCGAAGCGATTCGCGACATTGAGAAGGAGATGGAGTCGCGCTGCGGGGAGCTGGAGGCCACTGGGAAGATTCTCGAGGCGGCGCGTCTCAGGCAGCGAACCACCTTTGACCTCGAGATGATGCGCGAGGTTGGGTACTGCTCTGGGATTGAGAACTACTCCCGCCACCTCTCGCGCCGCGAGCCAGGGTCGCGCCCGTGGACACTGCTCGACTACTTCCCAGCTGATTGGCTTCTGGTGGTTGATGAGAGCCACATGAGCATCCCGCAGGTGGTCGGCATGTATAAGAACGATCGCTCGCGGAAGGAGATCCTCGTGGACTTCGGCTTCCGCCTCCCAAGCGCGCTCGATAATCGCCCGCTCACGTTTGAGGAGTTTGAGGGGAGCGTGCGCCAGGCAATCTACGTCTCTGCCACTCCTGGAAGCTACGAGATGACGAAGCAGGAGAGCGTCGTGGAACAGCTCATCCGCCCGACAGGTGTGGTGGACCCGAAGATCACCGTCGTGCCAACCGTCGGTCAGATTGACGATCTGATGAAGCGTGTTCAGGAGAGGATCGCCCGTCGCGAACGCGTGATCATCA
>DMUR01000030.1:2639-5927 GCA_003476885.1 Chloroflexota bacterium | reverse complement strand
GCCAACGTGGAGGCATACCCCACACTGAAGTCAAACGAGAACGTGATTCAGTTGCAGGAGCAGCTCACCTCCACGGAGAACCAGATCGGCTTCAGCCGCCAGCACTACAACGCCTCGGTACTCTCGTATAACAACTCGGTGCAGACCTTCCCAGGCCTCCTCTTCGCTGGAGCCCTCGGTTTCGCGAAGCGAGACTTCTTCGATGCGCCGGACTCCGAGGAGGCCGTCCCAAAGGTCAGCCTCTCCTGATCGTTTCGGCGTAGGAGAGCAGCATGGCCACCTTTTACGATCTCGCAGCGGCGAATCGGCGCAAGTCGGCGCTGCTCGTCCTGCTCGTCATCGGCATCTTCGCCGCGCTCGCTACGGCTGCTGGCGTGGCATTCACGGGCGGCATTGAGGGGGCGCTCCCGTATTCACTCTTCGCCTTTGGGCTTGGCTTCTTCTTGACGCTTGGCGCGTGGTTCGGTGGCGATCGCGCCGTCTTGGCTGCGTCAGGAGCGAAGCCGCTCGATCCAGCAGCTGGGCCTGAAGAGTTGCAGCTGGACAACATCACCGCTGAGCTCTCCATTGCCGCAAACATCCCGAAGCCGAAGATCTACGTGATTGACGACACGGCGCTCAACGCTTTCGCCACAGGGCGCGACCCGCAGCATGCGAGCATCGCCGTGACCAAAGGCTTGATGGCGAAGCTCGACCGCGAGGAGATGAGCGGCGTGATCGCGCATGAGCTCTCGCACGTGCGCAACTTCGACATTCGCTACAGCCTCCTGGTCTCGGCGCTCGTTGGCTCGCTCGCACTTCTCAGCGACATGCTCCTGCGATTTGCAATGTTCGGGGGCGGCGGCCGCCGCGACAACGAGAAGGGGGGCGGCGGGATCCAGATCATCGTCTTCTTCCTCACGATCATCCTCGCCGTCCTTGCGCCGATCGCGGCACGCATGGTGCAGCTCGCCGTCTCGCGCCAGCGCGAATACCTCGCCGACGCGTCAGGTGTAGAGCTGACGCGCAACCCACAGGGACTTGAGCGCGCACTCGCCAAGTTGGCGGGCGACAAGGAGGTCCTTGAGGTGGCGACCAAGGCCACGGCGCACTTCTATATTGTGAACCCGGTGAAGCACTTCGAGACCCGCGCGGCAGGCTTCATGGCCACGCACCCCCCGCTCACCGACCGCATCAATCGCCTACGTACCTTGCGCGGCGCGCAGCCCCTGCTAGCATCTGAGGATCGCGCGCGGGAGTAGCTCAGTTGGTAGAGCACTTGCCTTCCAAGCAAGATGTCGCGAGTTCGAGCCTCGTCTCCCGCTCCAACTTCCTTAAGGCCTGACCCCTCTAGGCGTCCTTCAGGATCGTCCGCGCCACGCGCTTAGCGAGGGCGAGGATGGTGATCATTGGGTTGACACCGATCGCGGTAGGGAAGAGCGAGCCGTCCGCAACGTAGAGACCTTTGATGATGCCGCCGTGCGGATCAGTGGCGCGTGGACGGGTGGTTGAACGGACGCGGCCAAATGAATCACAGGCGTGATCCACTGGGTTGCTCCCCATGCGCGCCGTCCCCATCTGGTGTGCGGAGAAGACGGTACCGCGGTTCGGTGAAAAGTCAAAGCGCGTGAGACGGCGCTGGAGGACCTGGAAGGCCTCCACACCATCGCGGCGGCGCCACGCAACTGGTGGTGAGCCAGCGGCAATCACCTCGCTTGCACCCGCAGACTCTGCCATCCGGACAAGCGAACCAAGAGCGGCACGGAGTGTCCGTTCGTCGCGTGGGGTGGTGCGGTACTCAATCTTTGCAAAGCCGCTGCGCGTCTCGCTGATGCGCCCGCCGCCATCGTCCTTGGCGATCGCCAGAAACGGTGCAATGTACGGTGCGAGCCTCATCAGGCGCTGGTGCTCGTCACGACTCGTCCATGGGATGCCGAGCGCAAGTAGGCCAGGGTGCCCGGGCGCGCTCTCAATGATGTAGCCGTTGCGGTCTTCCATTGGGTCAATGAACTCTTCGCTCTTTGCCGCCTGCATTGTGCCGCGCCACATCTCGATCTTCTCGGGGAAGATGCCGGCGGCGAGTGTCACTGGGTGTAGTCGTAAGTTCTGGCCAATGGCTGGATGCGTGAGGCCACTTCGGCGCAGCAGGAGCGGAGTGCGGAGCGCGCCGCCGCTTACGACCACCTGCGGTGCAGTGATCTCTAGTGTGCGCGGTGTTCCCGCGCGTGTCCCATATGTGGTGACTGCGCCACGCACGATGCCACGCTCAATAATCAGACGTTCCGCCTTGCAGTCTGGGATGAGATGCGCACCAGCTTCTAGTGCCTGGGGGAGGTGTAGGCGCAGCGTTGACTGCTTTGCGCCGCGCTTGCATCCGAACGGACAGGTTCCACAGTCGCCGCACTCACCCCGATTTAGTTGGATTCTCTCGCCACTCCAGTCACGTGCGGCAGCTCCGCGGAGGAGCGCAGCATCCTTTGAAGGCGTGGTTGCCGACGGTTGAGTACTGAGCTCCCGCAACACCTCATTGAGATCTTGTTTGAAGCGTGGCGAAGCGATCCCCTTGACGCCGTGCTGCTCCTCCCACTCAGCGCGGACGCGATCAGGGATAGGGATAGAGGTCATCCAGTTGACCGTGGTTCCGCCGCCAACGGTGCCACCAGCAAGGATGGCGATATGGGCGTCGTCGGTGGCGGTGAATCCGGAATCCAGATAGAGGCGCTCATATGCATCACGCTCTTTGGTGGGGAAGCTCCGCTCGTCATAGAGCGCCCCCGCCTCAATCACCATGACGCGTTTCCCCGCGCGCGCGAGATCGCGGGCCACTGAGCCCCCACCCGCACCTGAGCCGATCACCAGAACGTCGACCGCGATTCGCTGCGCCTGCTGTGGATCAAACGCGACGAGCTTGGAGTAGTCACGCGTGGCGGCGTTCGGTTTTGGGTTGTAGCCGATTGACTTTAGGCGCGCACGGAGCTTTGGGTCGCCTGGTTCGTCTGCATCCGCATACGCGAGGAAGCAGAGCAACTTGCGTAGTGCGGATGCGGCGCTACGAATCAGCGGGATGCGATGCTGCACCCAGTGTTGAAGGTACGCATCTCGCTCGTCCCCACGAAGGCTGCTGTACTTCACCGCCCGTCCGCCGATCAGGAGACTCCCTGCGCGCGTCTCAATGAGGCGCAACACCAGTCGCAGCTGGCTGACGAGTTCGGGATCTACGACGGTTGCAAACGCGCGCTCGGCGGCTGCCGCGCGCGCCGTGCCGCCGCCAGGGACAAATCCTTCAGCGAGGGCGGCGAGGGTGCGCCG
>DMUR01000030.1:0-2531 GCA_003476885.1 Chloroflexota bacterium | reverse complement strand
CTGCTGCGCTACGATCACAGCCGTTGGCGCGTGGCCAAGCGGTAAGGCACCTGCCTCTGGAGCAGGGGATCCTAGGTTCGAATCCTAGCGCGCCAGCCAACCCTCTGATCTATTGCTGCACGCTATTTCAGTGCGGCGAGCCACTCCTGCATCGCTTGAGTGAACGCTTCAGGGTTCTCTTCAAATGGCACATGGCCGAGCCCCGGCAGCACCACGTACGTAGCAGCGGGGAGCGCGTCGCGCAGCGACTCGCCTGCGGAGAGTGGCACCCAACTGTCGTCAGCCCCCCAGAGAATCAGCGTTGGGATCGGTGCGCCAGCGCGCGACACGATCTCCGCGATTGGTTGAGTGAGTGCGTTCTTGCTCCCGTCCCGCAGCACGCCGAGCAGCGCGGCGTCCCACTCTGGGAGTCGTGACGCGGCGGCGTATCCGCGGATCATCTCTGGGGTTGCGGCGGACTTGATGGCGAACGCAGAGCTGAGCAGTTCGCCGAACGTGGCCTCTGTAAAAGCACTGCGAATCAGGATGCGAGCGGCGCGTCGGAGAGGCGGAGCTTGCAGGGCCGAAGTTGCGGGGCTGTCGCCGAAAGCTGCGCCGATCGCAGCATCAATCAGTGCTAGTCCACGCACGCGTTCAGGTGCGAGGGCAGCAATCCAAGAGACCACGTTCCCGCCCATGCTGTGTCCCACGAGCACCGCCTGGTTGATCTGCATCTGGTCCATCACGGCAAGAGCAAACTTCGCGTGAGACGCGTGATCATACGCACCACTCCAGCCCTTCTCTGCGAGGCCGAAACCTGGCAAGTCGAGCGCAACCACATACCAACCACTCGCGGCGAGTGGTTCCATGACGTGTCGCCAACCAAACGTGCTCCCGCCGAATCCGTGGACAAGGATCAGTGCTGGATCGCTGCTGCGGCCCGCAGTTGCAACCACGGTGCGGCGTCCTTCAACAGTGACAACCGTGGCGTTCGGTGCAGCAGCAGTGGTGAGCAGCTCCTCTGGTCGCGCCTCCGCACTCACAGGGATGTCAACGAGGAAGGGGAGGAGGGCAACCACGAGCAACACCTGCAGGAGCCTCTTCACGACGCGCGTCATCTGCTCAGTATCGCTGATCCGCCACGCTCGTTCATCTGCTGGTAACGCACGGCGTTATCCTATTGGCATGACGGCACCACGGGTCCTCTTCCTCTGCACGCATAACTCGGCCCGCTCGCAGATGGCGGAGGCGCTCCTGCGCTCGCGCTCCCGCGGTCGCGTGGAGGTGGAGAGTGCCGGCACGGAGAAGACACTGGTGCGGCCACTCGCGCTAAAGGCGCTCGAAGAGATTGGGATTGACGCATCCGCGCAGACGAGCAAGACGCTCGAGCGCTTCATTGATGAGCAGTTCGATTACGTGATTACGGTCTGCGACGCGGCGAACGACGCCTGCCCAACCTTCCCCAACGCCAGCGCCCGCGAGCACTGGTCACTCCCAGATCCATCCAAGGCAACGGGGAGTGAGGAGCAGCAGCTGGAGGCCTACCGCGAGGTGCGTGACGATCTGGAGCTGCGCATCATGGAGCTTCTGCGACGACTAGAGCCGAGCCTGGCGTAACGCGCCGGCGAGGAGTAGTGCCTAGCGGCGGCCTCGCTGCAGGCGCACCATCTGTGCCTTTGCGATGAGGTCGCGCGGGAAGTCGAGCAGGATCGGTTCATAGCCGACTGGGATCTCAATGGCGAGAGCAGCCTTGGTGAGCTTGCGGACAAGAGTCAACTTCTCCATCTCGTCTGGCGCCACAAAGCTGATCGCTTCGCCGAGCGCGCCTGCGCGACCGGTGCGGCCGATGCGGTGCACGTAGTCTTCGGGGTCGAAGGGGAGTTCGTAGTTGATCACGGCGGGGAGCGCTTCAATATCGAGTCCGCGTGCTGCAACATCGGTTGCAACCATCACGCGTGCCTCACCCGCCTTGAATGCGGCAAGCGCCTTGTTGCGCTGCTTCTGATCTTTGTCGCCGTGAATCTCCACCACGTTGTGGCCGTCGCGGTGGAGGAAGTCGCCCAAGCGATTCGCCTCGACCTTTCGGTTGACGAAGACGAGCGTCTGATCCCAGTTGCGAGTCTTGAGGAGGTCGCTGAGAAGCGCACGTCGGCGGCGATCATCCACTGGCATGATCACCTGGCGTACGTTCTCGGCGGTTTGATTGCGTCGTGCCACTTCCACCGTCACTGGGTCGTGGAGGAAGTCGTGCGCGAGCGCGCGAATCGGTTCGGAGAAGGTTGCGGAGAAGAGGAGGCTCTGGCGCCGCTTTGGGATCAGCGCAAGGATGCGCTTGAGGTCGGGCATGAAGCCCATGTCGAGCATGCGGTCCGCCTCGTCAAGGACCAGGATGGATACCTGCGAAAGGTTGACCATCTTGGAGCCGGCGTGATCAAGAAGTCGGCCTGGCGTTGCAATGAGAATCTCCACGCCGGCGAGCAGCATCTTCTGCTGTGGCGGCATGGGGACGCCGCCGTAGACAACACCGCTGCGCAGTGGGAGGTGCTTCCCGT
>DMUR01000101.1 GCA_003476885.1 Chloroflexota bacterium | reverse complement strand
TGGGCTGGAGCCGCGCTTGAGGGGGCGGGTGTCGCAGGGTTCGTGGCGGGGGTGCTCGCCGGCTCGCCGCCGCCAAAGTCAATCGTGAAGCCCTTCTCTGTCATTGGCTCATTGTAGGCGCATGCGGAACGGGGCGATTAGTGAGCATGGTGGTCAGCGGAAGAGATCCCAGTCAGGAGGCATCAGGCTCTCCCGGATGCTCCCTGACTCCGTGGGGGCTGGCTTCGCGCCGCGAATGAACGCGAGTGGACGCTTCGCGCTCTTCCCGAGCGCAAGCTCCGCCGCGGCGGCGATCTGATCGGCGACTGCTCGGACGGTGGCCGCCATGACGCGACCATCCGCGTCGGGCTGCCCGCGTAGGTCTTCCAGCGCAGCGATCCCCGCGAGACCGATCGCAACATCGGTGATACCGAGCCTCCACGGTCGCCCGAAGGAGTCGGTGATGATCACCCCTGGTGCAACGCCAGTTCGCGCGGCAATTGCGGCGCGGATCTTCGCTGCAGAGGCGTCGGGATCGCGAGGGAGGAGGGTGACGATCTCGCCGCTGCGCGGGCCAACGTTGCTCGCATCAACCCCCGAGTTCGCCAAGACAAAGCCGTGCGCAGTCTCGGTGATGATCACGCCACGATCCATGCGCACGACGCGCACCGCTTCCTGGAGCACCACCTCCACCTGTCGTGCGTCACGCTTCCACCGCTCGGCGTACGCAACCGCCTCTGGTCGTGGAGTGATGGTGGTGAGATCGACGATCGCCCCCTCCGCCTTAGAGACGATCTTCTGCGTGACGCTGATCACATCATCAGGTCGCAGCGGACCAATGGCGCGCTCGTCCAAGAAACGGCGCACGCCCTCTGCAATGAGTTCTGGGAGGTTGTCGTTTGGCTGAATTTCCCCTAGCCCGTCAATGGGGAGTGCGATCAAGCCGTCGTGCTGATCGTCTGCAGCGCGGCCGTCCCCTGGAGCGGTGGCGGCGACCAAGTCTTCTGGCGTGTCAAGATCTGCCGCGAGTGGTGAGGTGAGTTGATGCACGCTGCTGGTGGTTGCGGTGAGCTCGCGGAGGTGCAGCGCAGCGCTCCCTTCGCCGTAGCGGAGGCTCATGCTGGTCGGCAGCGGAGTGATCAGCGCCGCGGTGCCGCCATCAAGTGCGGGGAGGAGGGCGCTCGCCGCCCCGCTCGCGCGCCATGCGTGTACCAGCTCATCGAGTGCGCCGCCTGAGACGTGCGCAAGGTCGACCGGAATGACCAGCGCGGTTGTTGCGCCGTCTGCGCGTGCATGCTGGATCCCGAGCAGGATCGCTTCATTCAGCGGCACACCACGATCGTCAATTGCTACGGCACCCGAGGCCCTGGCGAGTGCCCGCGCCAGCGGATCAGGTGAGACGAGGATCGTTCGTTCAATACTGCGTGCGCTGCGCAGTGCGCCAAGCGTGCGAACAAGGAGGCGCGCAGAGAGCTCCATCCGCTCCTGCTCACTGAGGGCGCTCTCCATGCGCCGTTTGGAGTCGGCAACACTGCGAAATGGGAGAATTGCCGTGATCATGCGGCGTCGGACGCGGCCTGTAAGAGCTGTCGTGCAAGGTTGAGCCGCGCATCGTCGTCGTGCATCACGGTCGTAGCGCCAATGATTCGTGATACAAGCGGGGCGAGCTCTGCGCGCAGCGGAACGGTGAGGTCGCTCTCCTCTACGAGCAGCGTGTCAAAGAGTCCTGGGAGTGCGCGCGCCACACCAGCTGGAGAGGAGGGGAGTCCAGCGGCTCTCAACATGCGGTCGGCTGGTCCTTTAATCGCCCTCCCCGCAACGATCGGTGAAACGCCGATCACCTGAACGCCGCGCGTACGTGCCGACGCGATCGCCTCTCGTACTCCGTTGACAGCAAGGATTGGTGCAATGGAGATGAGTGGGTTTGATGGCGCGATCACGATCAGTTCGGCGCTAAGGATCGCCTCAGTCACTTCGGCGCTCACGCGTGCGCGCTGCGCACCTACGAACTCAACCTCAAGGACCTCTGGCTTCGCCTGCGAACCAACGAACCATGGCTGAAACTCCATCCAGCCCTCTGGGGTTCGAACCCTGGTTCGGAGCGGGTCGTCAGTCGCCATCAGGATCGGCGCGTCAGGGAGTCCGAGTCGCCGCTGCAACTCGCGGTTCACTTCGGTGAGACGACTTCCACTCTTGAGGAGTGCCGTGCGGTGGATGTGGAGCGCCAAGTCACGATCGCCGAGCCTGAACCAGTCAGGCGCCCCAATCTTGCCGAACTGTTCGAGTGCGTTCCAGCTCTCGCCGGCGAGCCCCCAGCCGCGCTCGCGATCGCCGAGTCCGGCGAGGGTGTAGAGGAGCGTGTCGTGATCGGGGCAGATGGTGAGACCATGCAGTTCAAAGTCATCTCCAGGGTTGGCGATGATACTCAGCTCACCCTGCGGAAGTGCGCGGTAGAGACCGTCGGCAAGCTTTGCGCCACCAACCCCACCAGCGAGGAGTGCAACGCGCGGGCTCACGCGGTGAGGCCGGGGAGCACCTCACGGCCGAAGGCTTCGGCCCACTCGACCTGATTGCGGCCGACGTTGTGCAGATAGATCTTGTCGAAGCCCATATCCAGATAGCGTTGAATGGTCTTCTGATGCGCAGCTAGATCGCTGGAGATCAGCATGCGGCCGGTGAAGTCCTCTGGGCGCACGAGCTTCGCCATCTGCTGGAAGTCGGCGGGGTTGCGGATGTCTTGCTTCGGGAACTTCATCCCGCCATTCGGCCACTCGCGCATTGCGTTCTGAAGCGCCTCTTCGTCGGTTGGCGCCCAAGAGAGATGTAGTTGCAGGATCTTCGGCATCGCGTCCGGGTTCTTCCCTGCGGCGCGCGCTCCTTCGGCGAACTTATCAAAGACGGTCTGAATCTTTTCGTCCGCCGCTCCAACCGTGATGATCCCATCGCACAGTTCACCAGTCTTCTTTGCGGTGATCGGACCCGCCGTTGCTACGTAAATCGGTGGCAACTCTGCTGGGAGTGTCCAGAGTCGGGTGCTCTCCAGTTGGTACCAGCGGCCAGCGTGCTTCACATCTTTCCCAGTGAAGAGCTTGCGGATGATCTCGATCGCCTCAAACATGCGCGCGATGCGTTCGCCAACCTCGGGCCAATAGCCTCCAACCACATGCTCGTTGAGTGCTTCACCAGAGCCGAGCCCGAGCCAGTGTCGACCTGGGTACATGGCGGCGAGCGTTGCCGAAGCCTGTGCCACCGTTGCTGGGTGCATCCGCCAGCCTGGGCAGGTGACACCAGGGCCAATGTCACCCTTCGTCCTCTCTGCAAGGAGCGTCATGACGTTCCAGACGAACGGTGCGTTCCCTTGCTCTGGCACCCATGGCTGGAAGTGATCCGCAGCCATCACGCCGCTCATCCCCGCGCGTTCAGCGGCAACGGAGTAGTCGACGACCTCTTGCGGGCCGAACTGCTCGAGCATTGCGGCGTATCCAATCTTCGCTGCTCCGCCTCCCACGCTACGAACCTCCCACGGTGCGCGTCACCCCTGGCTCGCCGTCGGCGAGGATTGCGGTCGGAGATAGTTCAAAGCCGATGCGCGTCTGCTTCTTGAACTCGGCGATTCGCTCGGCGAGAACTTCTGGCGTCGCACTGTAGCGCGCGGCGATCTTTGCCATCTGCGCCTGTGCCGCCTCCTGGTCATCAATGATGTGCACGCGCCCAAGGATCTGGACATAGTTGTATCCCTCTTCAATCATGATCGTGACCCGTGGATCGCGACGCAGGTTTGCCGGCCACCGCCGGCCCTCGGCGCTGTTGAAGAGGATGTGCTCACCCTCAAGGGCGTACCAGACCACCGCTGAGAAGGGGGCGCCATCTGCGTTCACCGTAGAGAGCGTGGCGAAGTGGGGCCGTTCAAGGAAGGCCCTGGTTGCGGGGTCGTGAAGCCGCTCTGCGCTCATGAGGCGTACGCTACACGGAACGGTGCCCGCCGTCCCTGGCGGGCCCAGTAGTTGCGGAGGCAGCATGGCCCAGATTCACCTGCACGCCGAGAGTGGCGATTACGCCCCAGTCGTTCTACTCCCAGGCGACCCGAATCGATCGAAGAGGATCGCGGCGCGCTTTGACGGTGGCTTGGAGAAGGCGAAGCTCGTCAACGAACATCGCGGCTTGCTCGGGTACACGGGCACGGTGAACGGCGTCCCCGTGAGCGTGCAGACAACTGGCATGGGGACACCGACCACCTCCATCGTTGTTGAAGAGTTGCTCAACCTTGGCGCGGAGACCTTCATTCGCGTAGGCACCTGTGGTGGCTTCCTGCACCTAGAGACGGGTGACGTTCTCGTTGCGTCTGCAGCGGTCGCCAGTTCTGGCATCGGACCGATCCTCGGGTTTAATGAACCGACGGCACCAACCGCAGACTTTGATGTCACCGGAGCGCTGATCGCCGCCGCGAAGGCGGAGGGTCTCACCACGCACGTCGGCCCGATCGTCACGTCTGATGTCTTCTACGACCCAGAGCCGCGCGGGACTGCGCGCTGGGGCGCACGCGGCTATCTCGGCGTGGAGATGGAGTCGGCGGCACTCTTCCTCCTTGCAATGCGCGAGCGTGCGAAGGGGCGACCGGTTCGCGCGGGGACCATCCTCACCGTCTCCGACACGATTCGCGATCCTGAGCTTGTGAAAGAGGCGCGAAAGAATGGTGGCGAGGCCTGGTACCGACTCCCAGAAGATGAGTTGATTGCACGCATCGACCGAACGATCGGTGCCGCGCTCAAGGCGGCGGCACAACTCGGCGCGCGTTGACAGGAGTCACACCGCGACTCGGCGTTGCGCTCGGCACGATCGGCCTCAGCGCGAGTGAGTGGCTTGATTGTGCCGGCGAGTTAGCGCAACTACCAATTGAGCGCGTCTGGATTTGGGATCACCTAATGGGGCGTGGCGCCGCGGAGCGTCCAGTTCTTGAGGCGCTCTCGCTCGCGGCCGCCGCACTTGCACGGTACGAGTCGCTCGCTGTTGGCACGCTTGTGCTTGACGTGACGAAGCGACACCCAGCGCTCGCGGCAAAGTCGATCGCAACGATCGCCTCTCTCGCAGAAGGGCGCCTCGCGGTCGGCCTAGGTGCTGGCGGTGATGCAGCGGAGCATCAGGCGCTCGGTATGGAGTTCGGCGCTGCAGAGGAGCGACTGACACTGATGGAGGAGACGATCGGAATCTTCCGCGCCATGCTGGAGGGGGATCCGACGCAACGCGTCACGCGCCCAAGTCAGGGTGCCGCCCCTTCGCTGCTGGAGGCGGCCTCCGCGCCACGCCCCGCGCATCAGGTCCCTCTGTACGTTGCGGGAGATCACGAGCGCAGCATTGATCTTGCAGCGCGGGCTGGGGATGGCTGGATTGCTCCAGCGGCGAGCTTTGCGCAAGGGGTCACGCGGTTCAGAGGCGCGTCTGAACGCGCGGGGAGAACTGGACTCGTTGCCTTCGCACTGCAAGAGCTTGGTAAAGGCGAGTCGCTGAAGGAGACGCCATTCGGTCGTGATCCTCGAGGCTGGCTTGCCGCGCAAGGGGAGGCTGGTGCTGATTCCGTGGTGATCACCGTTCGCGATCGGAGCGACATCGTGCAGCTTTCTGCGATGATTAGGTAATGAAGAACTCAGTCGCAGAGAAGGCTCAGACGCAACCGTGCGTTCGCTGCGGCGCCCCAGTCTCGCTGCAGGAGGCGCTCTGTGAGCGCTGCAACCCGCTGGGCTTGGCTCAGCCCTCTTCAAGCCAGGCGCACGGCACGGTCTTCCTTGGGATCGGTGTTGCGGTGCTCCTCCTCGCCTCACTCGCAGGGAGTTCGGCAAAGGGTGTTGGCCCGTTTACGGCGCAGATCAGCGCACCCGTCTCGATCCCGGGCGGGCTCTCCGTTGAGATCAACGTGGAGAACACGGGGAGCGGTGCCGGCTCCGCCGCATGCAGCGTGAGTACGACCAAAATTGGAAGCGCTGGCCTCACGGAGATCATCACGACAGAACGAATTGAGCCGGGCGCTTCCGTTGCGATCACGCGGGAGCTCAAGGCCTTCGGCACAGAGCCGATCCCGCTTCTGATCAACTGCGGGAGCTAGCGCTCCTCGAGGATCTGTTTGAGGTGTCGCAGATCTGATTGGAAGATCCTGCGGAGGATCGGCCGCTGCAGAAACCCGGCAAGCATGGGGAAGAGCGGCGGGCGCAAATACTCCATCCAACGGATCAGCGTCTGCTGCTCGCTTGCTGCACTGAACTCAAGCAGTCCTTCGCCCGTGAACTTCCCTTCATGACGAATCCCAAATGCGTGTGGTGGTTCAAGTCGTGTGATCACGACATCGTCTGTCGTTGAGATCCCAAAGATGCGCACGGTCGCACGACCACGTGAGCCAACCTTGATCGGACCTGGAGTGATCATCTCGACGCGCTTCATCTCATGCATCCACTCTGGTTGTCGCTGTACGTCAGATGCGTACTCCCAAACGTGCGGCAGTGGGGCGTCAATCAAGATCTCCATGTGCATTCGTGGGGGCGCGAGCGATCCGATACGAACGGCGCGCCGAAGGATCCACTCAACAACAAGCGCCCCGAATAAGCCGATGGCGGCGAGCAGTGCGAGGAGTGTCAGGGGGGCGTCCACTAGTTTCACCCCGGATGCGGGCTGTGGAGGGCTTCCGCAGGGGCAGATCCGTGCAGCGACTTCATCCCCACATCGTCGCACGGCGCGCTACTCTTGGGGGGCAGTGCAAACCTTCGACTTCCTTGAGCAGATCCCCGACGCAGATCCCGCCGATACGGCGCGCCTGATCGCCGAGTTCGAGCGCTCGGTCACCGCCCACGGACCGGAGCGTGCCCGCCTCCTGATGATGCGCTTGATGTCGCGCGCTCGCGATCTTGGCGTGGATCTCCCCACGCTTGCGACCACGCCGTACATCAACACCATCAAGACAAGCGACGAGCCGAGCTTCCCTGGCGACGAGGCTATGGAGACGCGCATCAGACACATCGTGCGCTGGAATGCGGCGGCGATGGTGCTGCGTGCCAATAAGGAACACCCGGGGATCGGCGGCCACCTTGCAACGTACGCGAGTGCGGCCAGCCTTTATGAGGTCGGCTTCAACCACTTCTTCCGCGGCAAGGTTGGCGGCGCGGGCGACCAGATCTTCTACCAGGGACACGCGGCCCCAGGGATCTACTCACGCGCCTTCCTTGAGGGGCGGATTGGGGAGGCGCAACTTGATCGATTCCGCCAGGAGACCGAGGGGCCCGGCGGCCTCCCTTCGTACCCGCACCCGCGCCTCCTTCCAGACTTCTGGGAGTTCCCAACGGTATCCATGGGCCTCGGCGGAATCGGATCCATCTATCAGGCCCGATACAACCGCTATCTGCACAATCGTGGACTGGCTGATACCGCAAACAGTCGGGTCTGGGCCTTCCTCGGCGATGGCGAAATGGACGAGCCTGA
>DMUR01000066.1:10418-12884 GCA_003476885.1 Chloroflexota bacterium | reverse complement strand
AGGTCTGGGATCCCGTGGCGCAGCATTGCAATGCGCTCCACGCCGAGTCCGAAGGCGAATCCTTGATGTGTCTCGGGGTCAATGCCGCCATTCTCTAGGACGATCGGGTGCACCATCCCTGCGCCAAGGATCGTCATCCAGCCATCTTTTGAGCCGCCCCATGAGACGTCCACGGCCACCGAAGGCTCTGTGAACGGGTAGTAGCCGGGCCGAAAGCGGGTCCGCGCCGCTGGACCGAATAGTCCTCGTGCAAGTTCGTCTAGGATCCCCTTCAGGTCTGCAAGTGTGGTGCCGCGATCAACGAGCAAACCCTCTACCTGGTGAAACTCAAACCCATGACTCGCGTCCACCGCTTCGTACCGGAAGCAGCGTCCAGGAAGGATGACGCGAATCGGTGGCTCAACCGCGCGCATGGTGCGGATCTGTCCTGGCGACGTGTGGGTGCGGAGGAGGCGGCCTGGCTCACGCAAGTAGAGCGTGTCCCATAGATCTCGAGATGGGTGATCCTCGGGAATATTGAGGAGCTGGAAGTTCGTGACGTCATCTTCGACCTCTTGCCCCTCCGCAACCGTAAACCCGAATGAGCCCATGATCTGCGCGATCGCCGAGATCGTCTCTGGGATCGGGTGCAGGGAGCCGAACGCGGGAAGTGGACCTGGCGTTGTTGCATCCTCAGTTTCGTTGGCAATGCGGACGGAAAGTTCAGCCGCTCCTGCAGCGGTGCGGCGAGATTCAAGGGCCGCTTCTATCGCGGCGCGAACTTCGTTCGCAAGCGCGCCAATCTTGGGGCGATCGTCGGCAGAGAGTGAACCGATCCCGCGCAGGAGATCAGTGAGCGCCCCTTTCTTCCCTAGGAGCGAAGAGCCGAGCTCTTCAAGGTCTGCCAGTGATGTGGCAGCACCAATCTTTGTCGTGGATTCAGCCTGAAGGGTACGAAGCTGCTTCTCGAGCGCCGCAAGCTCCACGGCTGCGACCTAGCGCGTCAGGCGCGCTTCGCTACGTCCGCGACTGCAGTGAAGGCCGCAGCATCGCGAACGGCGAGGTCAGCCAACATCTTCCGGTCGATGGCAACGCTGTTGCGCTTCAGGCCGGCAATAAAGACGGAGTACGAGAGACCGTTCAGCCGAGCGGCCGCATTGACGCGGTGGATCCAGAGCTCACGCATCTGGCGCTTGCGCTGTTGTCGGTCTCGTGTGGCGTAGGCAAGCGCGTGAAGAAGCGCTTCGCGCGCAGGACGGATGAGCTTGGATCGTGTGCCACGACGGCCGGAGGCGGCCTCAAGCAGGCGCTTATGGCGCTTATGCCCAGCTACTCCGCGCTTTACTCGTGCCATGCGCTCTCCCCTTCCTTAACTCAGCCGCCGTACGGCAGCAGTCGCGAGATCTGATTGTGATGCGTGCGTCCAAGCACCGCCTTGCCCGCGTAACGGCGGATACGGCGCTGCGACTTAATCTCAAGGTGGTGACCGCGCCACGCCATGACGTGGATCGGCTTCCCAGAGCCAGTGAAGCCGATGCGCTTCGAGGCCCCCTTGTGTGTCTTCATCTTTGGCATGGTTACTCCCCTTCGAGGGCTGGTACGGCCGGCTCATCGGTGCCGGGTGCCGGGGCCGTCTGACCCTTCTGTCGGGGTAATGCTACCAGTTGGATCGAGAGGAAGCGTCCTTCGAGGAGCGAGGGTCGCTCGAGCTGGGCCACATCGGCCAATCCCTGCACAACTCGGTCCAAAATGGCCCGACCAATCTCGGGGTGGGTCATCTCGCGGCCGCGGAACTTGACCGAGAATTTGACCCGGTCGCCCCCGGAGAGGAACTTATGGGCCTGGCGGATCTTGGTCTGCAGGTCGGCATCCCCGATCTTGGGGGTGCAGCGCAGCTCCTTGAGGTCGGCAGTCTTCTGGCGCTTTCGAGCGTCCTGCTCCTTCTTCTGGGCCTCGTACTTGAATTTGCCGTAGTCGAGGTACTTGCAGACAGGGGGTGCCGAGGTTGGGGCGATCTCTACGAGGTCTAGGCCGCGCTCCTGTGCCTGGCGCAGGGCTTCGGGGGTAGCGAGGACACCGAGCTGGTTCCCCTCTTCATCCAGAACGCGCACCTGCGGAACGCGGATCTGGGTATTGATGCGTAGATCCTTAATCGGTCAGACCCTCACGATCATCAGCCTTGGACCCGAGGACTGCGTCCTTGCGGGGATACCGAGCGTAGCACCCTCAGGCGGTACGAGCGGCGGCACGTGCCGCGAGGACGGCGGCGAGGGCCTCCCAGCTGGTTGCAGGCTCCTGGGTGCCATCGCGCCAGCGGGGCGCGGCACCGCCAGCCTCGATCTCCTTATCGCCCACGACCAGCATGAGCGGAACCTTCTGCTCTTGGGCCAGGCGAATCTTGTTCTGCATGCGATTGGACGAGTCATCAATGCTCACGCGGATCCCGGCACGGCGCAAGATTGCGGCGCCTGCCTCAGCCGCTTCGAG
>DMUR01000066.1:6844-10297 GCA_003476885.1 Chloroflexota bacterium | reverse complement strand
ATCGGACGGACGCGCTCCCCCGCCTCATCAACATACTCAAGATCAAATCGCTCAGGGAGCATGGCGAGATCAACTTGGATCGTCGCCGTCTGCCACTCGCGGCCCAGGGCATCGCGCACGATAATGTCAATCTTCGGCGCGTAGAAGGCACCGTCACCTGCGCTAAGGCGCCAGGTAGCACCCGAGCGCTTCAGCGCCGATTCAATCATTGACTCTGCCTTCTCCCAAAGTTTCGGATCACCGAGCGCTTTGGCGGGCTTCGTTGAGAAGACAAACTCAACGGGGAGATCAAACCAACCATAGACCGTTGCAACCTCACCGAGCAGCGCATCAATTTCGCTCTCGATCTGATCTGGCCGAACGTAGATGTGACCATCGTCCTGAATGAAGTGCCGCACACGGGTCAAGCCGCTCAGTGTTCCAGATAGTTCATTGCGGTGGAGACGGCCGTACTCCGAGAGTCGCAGTGGAAGGTCGCGGTAGCTTCGCGTCTTTGTCTTGTAGATAACGGTGCTTTCGGGGCAGTTCATCGGCTTCAGGCTGAACTCTTCACCCTCTGACTCAATGATGAACATGTTCTCGCGGTAGAGGTCCCAGTGTCCAGACTTCTCCCAGAGGCGCTTGCTCACAATGATTGGCGTGGAGATCTCCTGATACCCGCGCGCATCTTGGAGTTCGCGCATCGCCCCTTCAAGGGTACGCCAGAGGAGTTGCCCCTTCGGGTGCCAGAAGGCGCTCCCCGGCGATACGTCATGGAATGAGAAGAGGTCGAGCGCAACGCCGAGTCGACGATGATCTCGCTTCTTCATCTCCTCGCGGCGCCAGATGAACTGCTCCAACTCCTCTTGCGTGTCCCACGCGGTTCCATAGATGCGCTGCAGCGCTGGTCGGTCGCTCTTGCCGCGCCAGTACGCGCCAGCAACTGAGAGGAGCTTGTATGGGCCGATCTTTCCGGTGCTCTCCACATGTGGCCCGCGACAGAGATCCTGGAATTTTCCATGTGTGTACGTGGTCACACTCGGTGCTGGATGTCCTGATGCCGTTGCGTTCGCTGCAAGATCGTCCATGATCTCTACTTTGAGCGCCTGTCCCGCGTTGAGGAGTGATGCACGCAATTCGCCAAACGGGTGCTCCTGCAGTTTGAAGGTGTGGTCCGCGGCGATGCTCTTCGCCATCTCCGCCTCAATCGCAGCAAGGTCCTCCGGCGTGAGCGCGCGTTCAAGAAGGAAGTCGTAGTAGAAGCCGTCAGTGATCGCGGGGCCGATCCCGAGTTGGACCCCCGGGAAGAGGCGCATCACCGCCTCTGCCATCACGTGTGCGGCCGAGTGACGCATCCGGCCGAAGTGGTCGGCAGCACCAGCGTCAAGGAGTTCGTCGGCTGAACCGCGCACAGGGGCGGCGAGGAGCTCCTCTTCTTGTACCGCCTGGACCGCGTCGTCAGCCATTCGTCGCTTCCCTGCCTCCTCGGGCTACTGGTGGGCGGTACAGGACTCGAACCTGTGACCTCAGCCATGTCAAGGCTGCGCTCTAACCAACTGAGCTAACCGCCCGAGGTCTCAGAGGATAGCCGATACACTCCCCGCCTATGAGTGGCGTAAGCGGCGAGCCCCAGGTGAGACGATCGGCCAATGGGCCGCTGATCGTTAGCGTCGGCGACCTTATTGACGAGATTGCCGTCCGCCTTGCTGCGCCGTGGCGTCGCGGCAGTGATGCCGCGGCACAGATCACTCGTCGACGCGGCGGCAGCGCCGCCAACGTCGCCGTAGCGGCGGCGGCCTCGGGTGGTCGTGCCCGCTTCCTTGGGGCAATCGGAAGCGATGCCACAGGCGATGCTCTGGAGGCGGCGCTCCTTGCCGCAGGTGTCGAACCACTCCTGCAGCGCGCGGGCCGGAGCCCATCAATCATCGTGGTCGTTGAGCCGGACGGGGAGAGAACCATGCTTCCAGATCGCGGGGTAGCAACAGATCTGCAGCACCCAGGTCCCGCGTTGCTCAGCGGGGCTGCCTGGCTCCATGCCCCCGCCTACTCGCTGATGGGCGAACCACTCGCTACCACCACGCTGCGCCTTCTTCACGAAGCGAATCAAGACGGCATCCCGACCTCACTTGATGCCTCTTCAGTTGGAGCGCTTGACGCGTGGGGCCCGGAAGAGAGCCGAACGCGCTTCGCCGCAAGCGGCGCAACACACCTCTTCGCGAATGAAGAAGAGGCGGAGTACCTTGGCCTCCTTCGCGCACCGATCGCTGGAGCGACGCTGATCGTTAAGCGCGGCGCTGGCGTTGCCGACGTTCGCGCCGCCAGTGGCGAGGTGCTCGCATCAGTGGCCGCCCCACCAATTGGAGGTTCAATCGACTCCACTGGCGCAGGTGATGCATTCGCGGGCGGCTTCCTTGTTGCGCGTGCACGGGGAGATTCGTGGGAGGATGCCCTACACGCAGGACACCGCGCGGCGCGCGCACATCTGCAACAGCAAGAGGAGGGTTGACGTGCAGGTAAAGCTCTCGCAAGAGGTTGCTGACGCACTCGCGTCGCGGCGCGCCGTGGTTGCGCTTGAGTCCACCATCACCTCACGCCTTGGGCTCCCCGCACCCCACAACCGAACCTGCTTCGACCGCGTGAACGCCGCCATACGTGCGGTCGGTGCCGTGCCCGCCCTCACCGGACTCCTTGATGGTGCACTCGTTGCTGGCGTTGAGCCGGGTGAGGAGGAGCGGTTACTCAACGCTTCCGTAAAGCTTGCCGAGCGCGATCTCCCCGCCGCGATCGCGCAGCGCCTCTCCGCTGGGGTAACCACCGTCTCCGCAACGGTCGCAATCGCACACCTCGCTGGGATTCAGATCTTTGCAACGGGTGGCATTGGCGGGGTGCATCGCGGCGCAGAGGAGAGCTTTGACGTTTCGTCGGATCTCGGCGCAATGGCGCGGCACCCGGTTGCCGTTGTCAGCGCGGGCGCGAAAGCCTTCCTTGATCTCGCGAAAACCCTTGAGGTCCTAGAAACGCTCGGCGTGCCCGTAGTCGGATATCAGACGAACGTATTCCCCGCCTTCTGGAGTCGCAGCAGTGGACTTCCGATCGCTCACCGCGCGGAGAGCCCAGCAGAGCTTGCCGCAATGATGCGCGCCGCGCGAGCAATCGGATGGGGTGGCGGAATGCTGATCGCGAACCCGATTCCTGAAGCGAGCGAGATCTCTGCGAATGAGATCGCGGTCGCGATTGAGAAGGGGCTCGCCGCCGCAGTGGCAGCGGGTGCGCGAGGGCCGGCAGCAACGCCACGAATTCTCGCCGCCATTGCGGATGCAACAGCCTCGCGGTCCATCCCCGCCAACCTTGCACTGGCGGAGTCGAATGCCTCACTCGCCGCGGCCGTCGCGGTCGCTGCGGCACAGGAGGACGTTACGGGGCGCTAGAGCTCCCTACGCGGCGAGGCCCGCGCACGATTGAGAGCAGGGCAAC
>DMUR01000066.1:0-6740 GCA_003476885.1 Chloroflexota bacterium | reverse complement strand
ATGATCGGAACGAAGCTGCCGAGACTGACGAGCATGTTGAGTACGCCAAAGACTCGTCCGCGAACTTCAACGGGCAACTCTTCTTGCAAGGCTGTCTGGGCTGGGATTGCCACGAGTCCATACGCTGCACCTGCGAAATAGGCCACAAAGATCACGGTGGCGAGTGCTGACGCACCGGGGCCGATCGGAAGTCCGCCGAGAGAACTCGCACCATCAGAGATCGCCGCACTGATCGGTTCAGCGAGTGCAAGGAGCGCAAGGCCAGCACCAACCCCTAGGAGGCCCCCTTCAATGAGTCTCCTTCGGGAGACGGCCTTCCCCCAGCTATTGAGCGCCAAGATGCCAGTGACCACCCCAAGTCCAATCGGAAGGACGATCAGCCAGAAGTCACGCGCCTCAAGCCCGAGCGCATCGGCAACGTAATCGGGTCCGAGGACGCCCATGAGGCCAACGACACTCGCCGCGATCGCAAGGTAGAGCAGCGACCAGCCGACAGATCCGTGTGCGCGGATGTACCGCAAACCCTCAACCAGTTCTGATGTTGTCGTTCGAGTGCTGCTGCGCGTGGAGCCAATGAGTCCGTCGGCATGGGAAGCAGGCGGCGCAGCGGGGAGGCCGATGCAGAGGACTCCGGCGAAGAGGAAGAGGATGGCCACAAGGGTGATTGAGGCCTCAGGTCCTGCGATTCGTACGACGGCGGGTCCAATGAGCGCGAACCCTAGCGCGAACGCAGCGTTCAGCGTAAAGGTGAAGAGCCCGTTCGCTGACGTGAGTTGATCGCGTCGAACAAGCATAGGGATCATTGCAAGCTCAGCTGGGGCGAAGATGGTGGTCATGAAGCTCGCGAAGATGTTCAAGAGCAGGACGATGCCAAGGGTATCCACGCTGCCGAGCATCAGAAAGAAGGCAACGGCACGGGTGAAATTCGCCACGATCAGCACCAGGCGCTTATCAAGGCGGTCAACCCAGACGCCCGAAATTGGGGAGAGTGCTACTGCAGGGACGAGGAAGCTCAAAAAGAGGAGGCTGAGCGCCGACGTTGAGCCGCTACGCTCGGCCACGAGCACCGTGAGCCCGTAAAGGACGACGTTGCCGCCGATCTGGGTGAGGAGCTGGGCGATCCAGAGGCGCAGGAAGGCGCCGTTACGAAGCACCCCAACGTCTGGAGGCTGCTGAAAGTCGGGGATCTCCTTCGTGATCTGCGGTTCGCTCACTCGTACTCCTCTCTTCGCCCCCTTTGCTCCAATGGTGCCCCCGGCCGGAATCGAACCGACGACGCCCGCCTTAGGACGGCGGCGCTCTATCCACTGAGCTACGGGGGCTCAAAGAAGATGGTAGCCCAGCCCCGCGTGGGAGAATACGACCATGGAGGCTCAGCCGATCACCCTGTACGTGCGTCCCGAGTGCGAACTCTGCGAGGAGGCGCGAGGCGCCCTGCGCGCCGTATTCGCCGACTCCCCCCTCCCCCCCTCCATTCGAGAGGTGGACATCGAGCAGGATCCGGTGCTGCATCAACGACTACTCACGGATATTCCAGCGATTGAGTACCGCGGCGAGCTTCTTGCGCACGCCACAAGTCGGTTGCGCATCCAGTCGTTTCTCGCAGATCTAGAGCGGCGCGTGTGATCAGTGTCTGAAGTCAGCCTACTCACAGCTGTCCTCGCTGGCGCGCTCAGCTTCCTCTCGCCGTGCGTACTCCCGCTCGTACCCGCGTATCTGGGTCGTATCTCAGCGCTCAAAGGCGGAGAGCCTCCAGTACTGCATGCCGTCCTCTTTGTTGGTGGATTCGCCTCACTCTTCACACTTCTCGGCCTCGGTGCCGCATACGCTGGCGGCGCACTCGCAGGGTTTCTCCCCGCAGTTCAACTGCCACTCGGAGTTGCAGTGATCGTCGGCGGCCTTCATCTTGCCGGCTTCGTGCGCATTCCGCTCTTAGACCGCGGCGCGGCTCCTCGCGTCGTGCGCGCCGCCGGTCGCTCAGGGAGTTTTCTCCTTGGCCTCGCCTTCGCCGCAGCATGGACGCCGTGCATTGGCATCGTCCTTGGCTCAATCCTTGCGCTCGCTGCGACCTCAAGTGATCCACTCGGCGCAACAGCTCTCCTGCTGAGTTACAGCGCGGGCCTCGGGCTCCCATTTATTCTGATTGCATTTGTCGCCGCACGTGGTGACGACCGCACTTCCCGAATCCTCTCCTCACTTCGTCGCGGCACACGCACCGCCGGTCGGCTCGGCGGGATTCTCGTCGCACTTATCGGAGTTGCGATCGCTGCGGGGCTCCTCCCTCTGCTCGCGCGCTACCTCCCTGGACTTCCCGGACTCTGATCGTGGCGATGATCGGTCCATTCCCGCGTCGCGCACTCGCTCGCATCGTCCTCCTCGCGCTCGTGATTGCGGTCCTGCTTGGGCTCGCTGGCACCAGCATCCCAACCGCCGGTTCGTCAGGCACCGGACTTAACGATCAAGGTCAGTATGTGATCGACCCTGATACGAACGGCCCAATGCCCGGCAGCCAGTTCCTCATTCCTTTGAGCCAGCCTGCGGCGGACGGAGAAACATATGGCGACCTGATCGCTGCACGCCGCGCGGCAGGTCTGGGAGAGCCGCGACTGGTCATCGTCGACCTCTTTGCCACCTGGTGTCCGCCGTGCCAACAGGAGACTCCGACGCTGCGATCACTCGATCGTGCCTATCGCGAAGAGGGCCTCCTCATCATCGGAATCTCCGTGCAGGAGTTACGCGAAACGGTTCGCGGGTACGCGGAACGCTACGAGATTGAGTATCCAATCCTTCTCGACGTTGATGGAGCGCTCTTCCGCGCCGCTCTGGCGGGTGGACTCCCAACGAAGATCCTGCTTGATGCAGAGGGTCGGGTCCTCCAGGTTCTCCCTCGCCCGTTTACGCCAGAGGACGGACCAGGCCTGATCGCTCCGCTCCTGCGCGCTCCATAGCGCTATTCGGCGATAAAGCGGAATCGGTCTCGATCCACTTCGAGACGCCCGAGCGGCGCATGTAGTTCGTGACTCTGAACAATGAGCCACTGCTTCGCAGCAGCCTCAGCAAAGATTGCACTCTTTGCATCAACAGAGACCCACGCTGCGTCATCAAATGCGGTCACCCATCGTGGATTCGCCTGCCAGGGGCGCATGAATAGATCACCCATAAAGAGGAGTGTCCGCTCTCGCCCGCGAATGATGGTTGCTTGAGATCCGGGGGTGTGTCCACCAAGAAGGCGCAGCTCAACCTCTGGGAGGAGTTGGCGCCGATCGAGAAACGCGTCTGGAGGCGAGTCAGCAAAGAGGCTCGTCAGAAGCGGCTGATCGTATGCCGCACGTGCGCGCGCGGATGCGCTCGCCACGGCGTCAATCTCTGCCTGCGGCGCAACAATCGTTACACGCGGGAAGGCGGCAGCCCCGCCACTCCCTGTGAGCCCGCCTGCGTGATCACGGTGCAAGTGACTCGGCACCACGTACCGCAGGCGATCTGGATCCGCACCTGACGCGATCAGCGCATCACGTGCACTGACCGACCAGATCTCATCGCTTTCGCGACGCTCCCCTGCTGGAATTGCTCCCGTCTCAAGGAGGAGGGCACCCGATGGCGTACGCACATGGAGCGTGTTCAGCGATTGAAGGAGCCGCGACTCTGCGTCGATCTCTTCGCGCACGAGCGGCTCCCACGTGCTGCGCGGGACTGGCCCGAAGATGGCACCCGCATCGCTGCGGAACGCCCCGATCTGCAGGAGGTCAACGCTGACGGAACCGAGATCAATCGTTCGAACTGGTCGAACGCCGGTCCCCTCCGGGTTCAGCATCACTACGTTTGTTCGGTCTCGCGGCGTGTCGCGTCAAAATCCACATGGATCGCCGACGCGGTTGGCTCTGTCTGTCCTTGATATCGGCTGCGAAGCTCCTTGCTGCCGTACGGCTGATCGACCACGCTCGACATGCGGTGGAAGGAGATCTGTCCGATCTTCATTCCCGGGTAGAGCGCAATTGGGAGCCTCGCCACATTCCCGAGCTCAAGGGTGAGATTGCCAACCCAGCCTGGGTCCACATAGCCAGCCGTGGAGTGGATGAGCAGTCCGAGGCGACCGAGTGAGGACTTCCCATCGAGGCGTCCGAGGAGACTGTTTCCAACACTGATGCGCTCAAGCGTCTGCCCTAAGACAAACTCGCCGGGGTGCAGCATGAAACGCTCCCCTTCGGACACCACCTCAAGGTCGGTGAGCTCTGGCTGTTCAGCGCGCGGGTCAATGTATCCGTACCGATTGTTGCGGAAGACGCGGAAGGTGCGATCAAGGTGTAAGTCAATGGAGGCTGGCTGCACGTCTCGATCATCAAACGGGGTGACCGCAATCTCGCCTGAGGCGAGTGCGGCACGAAGATCGCGATCAGAGAGAACGCTCACGCTTCGCTCTCTACGTTGGTGCGACGACGGCGCTTTCCGCCGCCAGCGCCCTTCTCCTCAACGAGCGTGTCAACTTCGCGCTTCAGCGTGGCGAGATCTTCAAACGACTGATACACACTTGCAAATCGGATGTAGCCGATCTGATCAATTTCACGAAGGGCGGCCATCGCGAGGGCACCGATTCGCGAGGTTGATATCTCCGTGACTCCTGTGGCGCGGATCTGTGCCTCAATCGCCTCCATCGCGCGCTCGGGAGCGTCGACTGGGACCGGTCGGCGGGCAAGTGCTGTACGAAGTCCGTCGAGAAGCTTCAGCGGGTCGTACTCTTCTCGCAGCCCAGAGCGCTTCACAACGTGGAGCCGCGCAAGTTCTGCGCGCTCGTAGGTGGTGACGCGGGTGCCACAGATTCGACAGGCGCGTCGACGCCGGATGACGCTCCCCTCATCGAGATCGCGAGAGTCCACCACCCGCGTATCGGGTTCCTTGCAGGACGGACAGCGCACCCTACCTCCTCATCGCCCCCACAGATAGTGGCGGCAGGACGAGTCTACACACGCCCTAGCGTTGCGGAGCGCCCAGCGCTCTCCACAGCGAGGGAGCTGCCCCGCAGGAAGACGATTGATCAGCCGTGGTCCACAGGGCCTGCGATCGTCTCGCAGGCATGCTCAAGGACAGGGAGGAGGATTGCCAATCCGTCCCGAACCGCCCCGCTGCCGCCAGGCATGTTGACGATCAGACTTCCGCGCAGCACGCCCGCCACGCCACGCGAAAGGATTGCTGCGGGCGTCTGCGATCGCCCCAACATCCGGATCGCTTCGGGGATGCCAGGGATCTCTCGCTCCAGGAGTGGGCGTGTTGCGTCTGGCGTGACATCCCGTGGCGTTAGACCCGTTCCGCCAGTCGTCAGAATGACGTTGACGCTCCCCGCTCGCTCGCTAAGCAGCGCGCTGATCTGGTCGCGCTCATCTGGAACGGTTGCGCGTGAAACCTCCCAGCCGTGCGCCTCCATCGCTGCGGCGGCGAGCGTGCCAGAGCGATCCTCGCGCGTGCCTGCAGAGACGGAGTCGCTCACCGTTACAATCAACACACTCCGCTTCTCGTCACCCATCTCGCCTCCACGTGCCACTGGCGCCGCCAGACTTCTCTCGCAACTGAGTCGGGCCGATCACCGCGGCGCGATCGAGTGCCTTAATCATGTCGTAGACGGTAAGCGCAGCCACAGATGCAGCGGTCAGTGCCTCCATCTCTACGCCTGTCTGCCCGGTGCAGCGCACCTCAGCCTGGATCAGCACCGCGCCTGCGGGCTGGTCGACGCTGCAGTACACCTCTACACGGGAGAGTGCGAGCGGGTGGCAGAGTGGAATCAGTTCGGCCGTGCGCTTCGCCGCCTGGACCCCCGCAATCTCCGCCGTGCTCAAGACCGCCCCCTTCGGCGCATCACCACGTTCAATCAGCTGAAGCACTTCAAGAGAGGTTGTGACCCGACTCTCTGCAACCGCGCGCCGTTCGGTCGTGGGCTTTCCGCCAACATCAACCATGGAGGCACGCCCGTCGCTTCCAACATGCGTGAGACGTTGCTCTTCCATGCGCTGATCCTAACCGTTTGGCGTTGCAACTCGTCGTGTGGCGCGCGAAAGTGGATGCAAGCGAATGCCTGAGCCCGCCTGCAGGTCGCCGACCTCCTCCGCGATCACGCCGAGCGCATCACACGCTGCGAGCGGCGCTGTCTGATGGCTCCCCTGGCCGCCCGCGAGGCGCACGCGGATCCGACCCACCTCGTCGCGATCAAGATCCCCGTTCGGAGTACGTAACGCGGTGAGACGAAGGAAAGAGCGGCGGCCGACCGGACTCTTCACCGCCTCCTCAAGGACTCCCTCGAGTTCCACCCCGTAGGCGGGCCTCCCTGTAAGTGCACGGATGAGCGGCAAGAGAACCTCCATGCCGATCACGAATGCACTCACCGGATTTCCAGGGACGCCCACGGCGAACTGCGCGCCGGTTGTGTCAGCGCGACGTGCTCCAAGGAGGAGCGGCTTCCCAGGCTGTATCGCCGCTCGCCACGCGAGCAGTTCGAAGTGTGACTCGAGTGCGGCACCTACATGATCGTGAGCGCCGACACTGACACCGCCCGTTGTCACCAGGAGATCGCAGATCGCACTAAGGCGCGCGACAGCCGCACGGGTTGCACTGGCGTCATCTCCTACCTGCTCCACGGCGACCACTGATGCTCCTTCGCTGAGCGCCAGTGCTGCGAGTGCCGGCCCGTTGCTGTCGCGGACCTGCGAAGAGCCCGCCGCACCTGTGAGTTCATCACCGCTCGTCAGGATCGCAAC
>DMUR01000070.1 GCA_003476885.1 Chloroflexota bacterium | reverse complement strand
TCCTATGTTTGACACAACAGGGATTGACTTTTCTGGGATTCCGGGAGGGATCTTGGCACTGGCGACGATTGTCTATGTCCAGAGTCAACAGCGCCTACTCAAGAACTGGTACACGCAATCTGCAACCGTCGCGTTCGCTGTTCTCGTTGCATATATCTGGGCGCCCTTTGGCTTTCCAAACTCAGACTGGTCGCGCGCGCCAATCGGTTCAGACGTCATTCGACTGATCCCAGGACTCCAATTCGATCCAAACCTGCTCAATACCAACTGGCTCCCAATTCAGGTGGCCATTGGCGCAAGCACATATTTTCTCGCACTGATTGCGCTCTTTGGCGATGCTCGGCGCGCAAACATTGCGGTGATCGTCCTCATGGGTATTGGGCTCGAGCTGAGCCAGGCCCTCTCAAACATTCTCGTGAGCCCAATCCCTCCGTACAGAATTGACATCCACGACGTGCTTGTGCGCTCACTTGGCGCGCTCGTGACGTACGCTGGCTTCTCATTCATTGCAGCGCTCTACCGATGGAAGGTGCCCGCACGAGGGCAGCGCTATGGGCTTGCCGGCTTTGTTGATGCGTTAATCAGAAGGATCTAGCGCGCGCTACCAAACCTCCGCAAAACTACTTACGCGACGCAGGCATTCTTCAACATCTTCACAAAACGTTGGTGGTCGACGCGATAGACCACGCGACAGTTCGGTTCGCGCTTCGTTCCGCCAAGGTGATCCACAATCGTCTGGCCTCGTTCATGCCCAGTTCCGAGTGAGATCTCCACGCGCAGCTGCGCCTCCCGCGTCACCATGTCTGGCTCAATGGCAACCGCCATTGCAATCGGATCAGGAAGATCAAAGCCGTTGAGTTTTGTCTCCGTGCGGCAGAACTCTCGCAGGACGCGCTGAGGGTCCACGCAGTATTCGCCGAGCGGGCCAAGCGCGCGAATCTCCGCGGCGAGTTCGTCTGGGATCACCGCATCGGCAACGGAGACATCCCAGCCGACCATCTCGAGCGGCATCCCTGATTCAAAGACGATGTGTGCAGCTTCGGGGTCAACCCAGAAGTTGAATTCGGCGAGTGGTGTCACGTTGCCTGGAAGGACGCCAGTGCCGCCCATCATCACGCAGCGGCGCACCCACGAGGCGAACTTCGGTTCGGCACGCACCGCAAGCGCCACGTTCGTCAGTGGCCCGAGCGTGACCAGATCCATCGTGCCTGGAGCGGCACGGAACGCTTCGATCATCTCTTGTACGCCGTTCGTGGATGTTGGAGTTCGGCCGCGTAGCGGAAGGCCGATATCGCCCATCCCGTCACTCCCGTGCACGTTTTGCGCCGTGACGAACGTGCGCACCAGCGCGCGGTTCGCGCCTGCGTGGATCGGCACCTTTGCGCCGCAAATCTCCGCGGTGTAGAGCGCGATCTGGGTTGCCTGCTCCAGCGGCACGTTCCCCGCAACCACGGAGACTCCAACAACTTCAACATTAGGGTTCTTGAACGCCATAACCATCGCCACTGCGTCGTCAGAAGCGGTGTCTGTGTCAATCCACATTCGCCGTGGCGTTGCCATAGTTAGACGTTAGCGCGGAAGGCGTCGAACTGCCAAGGGTCTTTGGGGAGCGCACCGGCAACTTCTGGAAAGAGTTCAAGTCGATCCTTCAGCGGTGTCCAGTCAACGGCACCCGACCAGCGCGTGCCGAGGTAGTTTCGAATGTCGGCGAGTACTTCGTTGTGCGGCAGCTCATCTGGAACATGCACTCCTTCGCTCGGGTGCCGCAGCAGCCAACCAACGGCACCGATCACCGCGCCGGCCACCTGAAGCGTGGTGGCGGAGTGCCCAGGGAGGATCGCGCGTGCTTCATCGATGGAGAGGAGTGAACCGCTCCACCACGCCCTCAGAGGATGCCCGAGCAGCAGCACCCCCAATCGGTCTTCTCCTGTGGTGATCTCATTGTTCAGCAGGCGGAATCGCTCTGGGTGCTCCCAGTTGCGTCCACGCAGTTCATGCACGGATGCGATCGCGGAGTCGGAAGGGCAGTAGGCGTAGTAAACGGTCGGTCGGTACCGCGCTGCGCCGTCTTCGGCAAGCACCGTGAGGTGCTCGCTCATGGTGAACGCCTCACCGTGTCGGATCAGCATGCCAATCGATTCACTGCCGCCACTGACCGCCGTCTCAGGGGTCGCGCCGGGGACCCAGGTGCGCACATGCGTCTCCATCCCCGCGCGCTGGATCAGGATCTGGTTGCGCGGGCCGTCCCCTTCATGGGCGAGCCCGCGTGCGGGGAGTGCACGCTCATGCGTCCCCCATCCGAGCTCCGCGGGGGCCACACCCTCCTCATAGAAACCTTCACCTGACCATGTATTGACGAACTCGCCAAGCTCTTTTGGCTGATCCGTCACCTGAGTATCCCGCTCGGCGATCTGGATGATCTTCGTGCCACTCGCCTCGGCGATTCGCGCATGTGCGCCATCCGCGAGCGCGTGCTCAAGATCGCTTTTAGTAGATCCGCTGACAAGTCCGCGCTTCAAGAGCTCTGCGCCAAGTTGCTCCAGTGCGTACTTTGCTTCGTGACTGACCCAGCCCGGATTTGCACCGTGTTCCAAGATGGCACTCGGCCCGTTGTTGCTCCCCCAGCGACGCATCGCTTCGCGAAGCTTCATATGTCGGTGATAGAGCGTGCGGCTGCGCGGCTCCTGCTGGGAGATGTCCGCGTACGGCTCCCAAACTTCGACGCTCGTGTTCAGATAACGCACACCGGCGTTGCGGCACCACTCAATGATCTCAATCGCATCAATGTTCCACGCAAGATCCAACAGAATATCGCCAGCGCTCACCCGTTCACCGAGAAACGACGATAGATTTTCGCGAGTGACGGCTGCTTGCTCGTACGTCACGCCCGCAGCGATTGAGTCTGCGATGCGGTGGCGGGTATCCGTCATCTCGACGACGCGGATGCTGGTCGGTGCAATCTTCACGTCACGGATCAGTAGCGGGATGACCGCCTGGCCGATTGAGCCGCAGCCGAGGACGAGCACCCGCGCGGGGCGGGCGGCGCCAGGGGCGATGAGTGGGTCGTCTGCGTTCACAAGGGGGCGATAGTACCCCCTGCACGGCTAGCGTGCGGCAGCGATAGAGTGTTCCGATGCAGGTGCTCCTAATTGTTGACGCGCAGGTGAACCAATTCGAGCCGCCGATGGCGGTGCACGACGGGCCTCAGATCCTCAAGCGACTAGAGAGCCTCGTCAAACGCGCTCGCGCGGCACACGTGCCCGTAACCTTCATCCAGAACGATGGCGGTGAGGTAGACCCCGACTTCCCTGGCGCCCCTGGCTGGGCGCTCCACCCAGAACTGCTTCCAGTAGGGAGCGAGAAGGTCTACCGCAAGACCACCACTGATTCCTTCCATGAGACTGGCCTTTTGGAAGATCTGCGCGCCGCGGGCGTTACAGACCTCGTTATCGCGGGAATGCAGTCGAACTACTGCATTGACGCCACCACGCGCCGCGCCGTGCAGGAGGGCTTCAACGTCACGCTGGTCTCCGATGCGCACAGCACTTTCTCGTTCACGGACGAGCCAGCTTCGGCAATCATTGAGGCTCAGAACATCGCGCTCGGCGCACTTGTACCGCTCGTAAAGGCAACGGAGGTTTCATTCAGATGAGCGAACGAAACGAAACGCTCGACCAGCTCCTTCGACACATGGCGTGGGCGAACGCCGCGCTTTTCAAGCAACTCGCATCGCTTCCAGATGCAGCACTCGGTCATACCGCACCGGGGAGCGAGTGGAGCGTTGGCGCGATTGCCCATCATCTTGTGACAGCGGCGGAAAACTACGCCCAGCGACTTCATGGTGAGCCTCGCGCTCCGAAACGAGAAGTGCCAACAGACGTAGCAGGGATCAGTGAGCTCCGCGCCGCGCTCGCCACTGCTGACGCCAAGCTCCGTAAGGCGGCGGGGCTAGGCGGCGAAGAGATCCTCCGCTGGACGTCGTTCAACGGTGAGGCGATGGCCTTCCCCCGCTGGGTGCTCGTCAACCAGTCCGTCCATCACGCCACGGAGCACCGAGCGCAGATCGCTGGTGCACTCGCCGCGAACGGAATCAGAAGCGTAGACTTGGATGCGATTGATGTGTGGTCGCTGCACGATGAACATGTCACTGCAGAAGAGTAATGAAGGGAGTTGCAATGAACGGCTGGAGAGGACGGCAGAATCTCCTGGCAATCGGCGTGCTTTTGGTCTCACTGCTGGGCTGCAGCTCAGGAACCACTGAGGGGGTTGGCGTGCGTACGGTGAGCGCGACTGAAGCGGTTAAGGTGCTTGACTCCCGCGTGGTGATTGATGTGCGCGGACCAGATGAAGTAGCGGAGGGTGCGATCGTTGGAGCCACGGTGCTCGACTTCAACGCGGGTGAGTTCCAAGCGAAGATTGGCGACTACGACCGCAACGCTGCGTACCTTGTCTACTGCCGCAGCGGTAACCGATCCGGCCAGGCCGTGGCGATCATGAAAGAACTCGGCTTCACGGATGTGATCGATGCGGGTGCGTACAGTGACCTCGCCGCAGCAGGCGCGCCGACCACGAAGTAGCCTCGTCAGCCGCCGAACGCATCTCCATCTGGATACGGGAACCACTCGGGATCCGCTTCGGCATCTGGCGCGATCATCACCATCTTGGAGCGCCGGAACTGCTCCAACCCTTCGCTTCCAAGTTCACGTCCTGAACCGGTCAGCTTCCGTCCACCGAACGGGATTGCATCGTTTCGCGCGGTCGATGTCGCAGCCGAAAGCGCGCACGGTCACCAAAGCGAGTGCCTATGCCCGTTTTCGGGCGATCGGTGAGGCATACATTGACTTTGCGCTGAACGAACCCCGACTCTACGCCGCCGCGTTCGCGGACTGCCAGCCATCACGGGAAGACAGCCCGTCTGGGTGGAACATCCTCGCAGAGGCGCTCGATGCGCTTGTCGCCACGGGCGCCATGCCCAAGTCGCGGCGGGCCGGCGCTGAGATCGTCGCTTGGTCGGCGGTGCATGGAATCTCCGACATGGTCCTGTTGCCATATCTCCAGTCTCGACTTAAATCGAACCGCAAGCACCTGACCACCCAAGTCCTCGATGGGGTTATGCGAAGCCTCGAGATCACCCGCTGACCCAGGCACGCGCCTCCGCTACAATCCCCCTCCGGCGCCGATGTAGCTCAGTGGTAGAGCAGCTGTTTCGTAAACACCGGCAGGCACAGTATTCACCGCTTTTGAGCACAGAAACAGCAGCGCGAGCCCCCATTTCTACCCAACGTACCCAACAGAATGCCCAACGGCGCGATGCATGCGGCGCGTCAGTAACCCGTCTTCTGGCAAAAGTCTTTCGAACGTTTATGTGCGCGCACTCATGTGAGATAAGAGTAGAGTTATCACGTGAGTTGGATGAGGCGTTTTGCGGGGGGAGTTGCGATTATCGGAGGCCTGCTCATCCTGTGGGGCTTTGTACCTTCTAACCCATTTGATGACCAAAGAACAAACGCGGTTCGACTTGTGTTCTTCTGGTCTGGCGGAGCCGCGATCGTGCTTAGCTTTCGGGGACGACACGTGGTGTTTCAATCACGCGTTGGTCGCATTGCCACACTTGCTGTGGTGTTCTTTGCACTGTGGAATGTGCTGTGGGTTTTACTATCTCTTGGCACCGATTCCCTACTCGGTGACTCATTCGGTCTTGCGGGTTTTGTTGCCGGCTTCCTGGGCTGGCTTGCCGCTTCGCTCTATGGGGTTGCGCTGGTCGTCAATCGCACATCATTTACAGGGTTCACACCACTGGAGGCAGGCATCACGCGGTTTACCTCAATCGTGCTGGTACTCGCAGGGCTGGTCGCCACCTTCGGTATGGACCGCCTGGGGCTAACCAGATCTGAACCATACGGCGAGGCCTTTGGGACGCTTAGTGCACTGGGTGTCGGTGCGGTTGCTCTCTCGTGGCTGATGCTGGGGATAGCGCTCATCGTGGGAGCGCAGCGTAGCACCGAATAGCTCAGGCTGTCCAAGGCCGCGGACCAGAGCCACTTCACAGCGAAATCTCTTGGGGCACCTGATCCTCCGCTACAATCCACCTCCGGCGCCGATGTAGCTCAGTGGTAGAGCAGCTGTTTCGTAAACAGCAGGCCGTGAGTTCAATCCTCACCATCGGCTCCAGACCCCCGCCAGCCCCCGTACGCCCCCTCCGCTACCATCAAGAGGCGGCCTATGATGCCGTTCAGTTCGGGAGGACCTGTGGGCGAGAACGAACTCTTCACACCGCTCGGTCTCGGCTTCGGGATCTTCCTGATCGGCGCACTCGCCATCGACTTTGGCCTCCTCCGACGCAAGGGAACCCATGAGGTCCCCGTTCGGGAAGCTGCCGCCTGGACCCTCGTCTGGATCGTCCTCGCCATCCTTTTCGGGATCGGCATGCAGTTCTACTGGAACGATGGCACCAAGACGACCGAGTACTTCGTTGGCTATCTGGTTGAGAAGTCGCTCTCTGTAGACAACATTTTCGTCTTCACCATCATCTTCGCGTCACTCAAGACACCGAAGAAGCTGCAGCAGCTTGCCCTGATGTGGGGAATCCTGATTGCGCTCATCTTGCGCGGAATCATGATTCTGATCGGCGCGGCACTCATTGAGCAGTTCGAGTGGATCATCTGGGTGTTCGGTGCCTTCCTCCTCTGGACCGGTGTTGCCATGCTGCGCTCTGGCGGACATGCCGGTGAAGGTGAGCCTGCAGCGGTGAAGTTCGCCAAGCGCTTTATCCACGTCACCGAGGACTACAACGAAGAACGCTTCCGAATCACCGTGAATGGTGTCAAGAAGTTCACGCCGATCTTCT
>DMUR01000097.1 GCA_003476885.1 Chloroflexota bacterium | reverse complement strand
GCGCCGCTCGGCACGCCGCTCAGCGACTACCTTGGTGAAGACGTCATTGACGTTGATGTGAAGCCGAACCGTGGCGATCTTCTCTCGATCCTTGGCCTCGCGCGTGAGGTCGCTGCGATCACCGGTGCCCCTGTGAGCTATCACGCTCGCAGCATCACTGAGTCGGGAGAGAAGGTTGGCGACGGGCTATCACTCTCCGTGGATGATGCAGGACTCGCTCCACGAGTGGTGCTTCGTGTCGTTGATGGCGTCAAGGTCGGCGCAGCCCCAGATGCGGTGCAGATGCGCTTGAAGGCGGCGGGCCTCCGCTCCATCTCAAATGTGGTGGACGCCACGAATTACATCATGCTCGAACTGGGGAAGCCGACGCATGCCTTTGATCGCCGCGCGGTTGGTACAAAGATCCACGTGCGGTTGGCGAAGCGTGATGAGACGCTTGAGACCCTGGATCACGTCTCACGAACGCTTGACGGGAGTGACCTCGTGATTGCGGATGAGCGTGGCGCTCTCGCCCTTGCAGGAGTGATGGGGGGCGCATCAAGTGAGGTAGGGGATCAGACAAACAGCGTGATCATTGAGAGCGCCGTCTTCGCACCGACCTCCATTCGTCGCTGCGCCCAGCGGCACAGCCTCCGTTCCGAGGCCTCTCACCGCTTCGAGCGCGGGCAAGAGCTCGACCTCGCGCCGGTTGCCGCTGAACAGGTTGCAGCGCTGATCAGTGCCTGGGCTGGAGGGAGCGTACGCGCAGGTTCGCTCGATAGCGATCCGAAGGCGATCGGTACGTTGCGCGCACTTCCGTTCCGACCCGCTCGCGTCCGGTCACTTATTGGTGTTGAGATTCCGAGTGAGAAGCAGGCGTCACTACTCGCCTCCATTGGCATTAAGTGCGGTGAGGCAACCGCAGCATCGCCCGTCCAGGTGACACGGACACGAACCGTTAACGCGGAAAAGGGGAGCCTCCTCTTTGCAACCGTACCCGCGTGGCGGCGCGACATTGAGTTTGAAGCGGATATTGCGGAAGAGGTTGCTCGCCTCTATGGCTATGACCAAATTCTACCAACCCTCCCTGGTCGTGACCTTCCTGGCTACCGACCACAGCCAACGACGCTGCGAGATCTCGTGCGCGCACAACTTGCCGCCGTAGGGGTGAGCGAGGCGGTCACCCATGCACTCGTGTCTGAGGCGCTCAGCGATCGGCATGCGGAGCCGATTGGCCTTGTCAGTGGGGAGCTCGCTGAGAGCGAAGGTGCTGCGAGCAGTGCGCTCCTGACACTCGCAAATCCGCTCTCCGTAGATCACGATCGACTGCGACGCTCACTCTTGCCGAGCCTCCTTGATCGGGCAGAAGCAAACGTTCGCTACGGTGCGCAGAGTGGCGCGCTCTTCGAAGTTGGTCGCGGGTACGGCGGCGGCAGTAGCGGCCCTCAGGAGTGGACTCGACTTGGAGTGATCGCATGGGGGGAGATGGGTGCTGCGGCGCCAGGAGAGAGGCCGCAGGTGTGGGATCTCAATGAGATGAAGCGAGTGATCACGTTGCTGACAGGTGTCGCGGATGTCTCACCCCGTTATCTACCGCTGGTGGAGGGTGACAGCACGCTGTTGCACCCAGGGCGCTCCGCACGCATTGGCGGAGATGGGATTGCTGGCCTCGTTGGGGAGCTCCATCCGGGAGCCCCAGAGTGGCGCGAAGCACCGCGCTTCATCCTCGCCGAGTTTGCTCTTCGCGGGTTGAGCGCTGGTCTTCCGAAGGTGCGCCAAGTCACTCTGCCGCCAACCACACCTCCGGTTCAACGTGACGTCGCGCTTGCGGCTCCTGCTGGTGTTGCGGTTGGAGACCTTGTGGCACTCGCACGTGAGGCCGTACCTCTCGCTGTACGTGTTGAACTCTTCGATCTCTTCTCTGGCCCTGGTTTGGCCGAGGGCGAGCGCTCTGTGGGGCTCCGCTTCACCTTCCAGCCCCCACAGGCGACATCGCTCGACGAATCGATCGGCGACCAGTTGGCAACGTTCACCACAAGCGCTGGGAAGAGGTTCGCAACGCGAGTGCGCGGGGCTGAGGCAGAGTGAGCCTTACGGTGGCGGCTGACGCGGTCGTCCTCTTCGGCATGGTGATCGCTGTCTGGTCTGGATGGCGTACTGGTGCGACACGAATGATCGTGTCAACGCTTGCGGCAATCGCAGGAATTTTCCTTGCGGCACAGGGGAGGGGACCACTTGCAAGTGTGGTTTCACAAGTTCTTCCGGATGCGGATGAAGTGTTAGTGAGCCTCCTGATCTTGGTCGGAGCTTCGTGGATCTTTCTGGGCCTCCTCTCGTGGCTTCTAGGAAATCTGCTTCGTGGAGTCTTGCGCACCATTCAACTTGGCCTCCTCGATGACGCACTTGGCGCGGCGCTCGGACTTCTGCAGGGACTCTTGATCTTCAGCGTGCTTCTCGCTCTTCTGAGTGCGTTGGCGGGCGTGAGTGGCCTCCCAGATCTGATCGTTGAGGCGGGGAAAGCTGCGCAGGGGTCGCAGGCGGCGGGCCTGCTGCGCGAAACGATCTACCCGCTCCTCTGGTCGCTTCTCGGTGCTGGGCTGCCGAGCGAGTTGCAGCAGATCCTCCGCCCATAGGGGCGAGATGAGAGCAACGCGACCGCCGTATGACGAGCGCTCTCTCCAGCGCTTGGAGTGGAGTGCGCTCCTCTCGTTGATCGCGGTGAAGTGCGCCTTCGCCCCTTCTCGGGAACGTGCCCTTGCCACGCGCCCCGCGCTCGGCGATCCGATCGCAGCGCGTCGGCGCGAGCTGACGCAGGAAATTACGGCGCTTCGTCAACGTGGTGCGGATCCACACGTGGGTGGTGCCGCGGATCTTCGTCCCGCGCTCGATCGCGCGGAGAAGGGGGGCGTCCTTGACGGCGGCGCGCTCTTCGCAGTTGCCGAAACGCTTCGGGTGGCAGAACGGCTGAAAGGAGAACTGGCAAACGGCGGGCCAGCGCTAGTGCGAGTCGCCGATGAGATCACCCTGAGCAGGACGCTGCGCGGGCAACTTGAGCGGGCGATCCTCTCTGATGGGACGCTCGCAGACACTGCGTCTCCGCTTCTGGGAGGTCTTCGGGCTAATCATCGCGGCGCACTTGAGCGGCTACGGACACGACTCGAAGGGCTTGCCCATGCGAAGGCGTACAGCCCACATCTGCAGGAGCCAATTGTCACCCTTCGCAACGGGCGGTACGTGCTCCCAGTCCGTGCGGAGGCAAAGTCAAAGGTTCCGGGGATCGTCCACGATACGAGTGCGACGGGTCAAACGATTTGGATCGAGCCGCTTGAGGTCGTTGAACTTGGGAACGCTGCGCGTGAGGCTGAGGCGGCTGTGCAGGGGGAGGAGGCGCGGATCCTCGCCACCTTGAGCGCGCTTGTAGGCGGAGAGACTGCACCACTGCGCGGAACGGTTGCGCTCCTAGCCGACATTGATCTTGCCCGAGCAACGGCTGATGTTGCGGCAGAGGCTGATTGGAACTTTGCAGCAACGCGAGCCGATGACCACCTCACGCTTCTCCGTGCGCGTCATCCGCTCCTGCTCGGCGGAGTGGTTCCCATTGACCTTGAACTCAGTGACAGCCAGCGCGTACTCCTCATCACTGGGCCAAACACGGGAGGGAAGACGGTCGCACTCAAAACCGTTGGCCTGCTTATCGCAGCGCACCACGCTGGCCTCCCAATCCCCGCCGATGCCGGCTCGGGGATCCCGCCTACGGGCGGTCTCTGGGCAGATATTGGTGACGACCAGTCAATCGCGCAAAGCCTCTCCACCTTCTCGGGACACCTGACCTCGATCTTGCGCATCCATCGAGCCGCAGAGGCGGGCGATCTGATTCTTCTTGATGAAGCGGGAGCGGGTACCGATCCCGCGGAAGGGGCGGCGCTAGCTGCGGCAATCATTGACGACTTTCGACGTCGTGGGACGCGCCTCTTGGCAACGAGCCACTATGCGGAGTTGAAACAGTACGCGCATGTCACGGAAGGAGTTGTCAACGGCGCCGTTGAATTTGATCTCGCAACGCTGCGGCCAACGTACCGACTCGTCGTTGGCACCCCAGGCGGCTCGCAGGCATTTGCGATTGCCGAACGTCTCGGCCTTCCCGCCCACCTGCTGGAGGCAGGGCAGGCGCGGCGGAGCGATCAGGGGGTTGCCCTTGACGCGTCGCTCACTGCTGCCGCAATGGCACGCGAGGCTGCACGCGAGGCGCAGCGAGTTGCTGAAGCGCTCCAGCAACGTGCGGATGATTCGCTCCAGCAAGCGGTGGCGATCCGGAAGAGCGCAGAGGACGAGTTGCGCGACGCTCGTCAGCGCGCGAGCGTAGATGCGAAGGAGTCAGCTGAGCAACTGCTCGCGCAGGTTGAACGACTGCGCACCGCGCTCAGCGATGGAGCGCTCACTCCTGCCGTGCGTGATGCAGAGGCGGCCCTCACGGAGGCGCTGGCATCTCGTACTGATCCCGCTGGTGATGGTCTTCCAGTAGAACGCGGAGTTGAAGCCGTACAGGCTGGCGACGACGTGCGACTTCAGAGTGGCGCGCGCGGCGAAGTGGTGGAGCGCCTGAGCGCAGGGAGGCTGCTCATTGCACTCGGTGGGATGCGCATCACCGTTGAAGAGCGTGAGATCGCAGCGCTCCTTGGCAAGGCGGCGCCGCGCCCAGCAGCTGTGGTTCGACCGCAGGCCTCCGCTGATGCGACGGCGCGGCTCGATCTGCGTGGTGCGCGGGTTGAAGATGCCCTCGCTGCACTGGAGTCAAGGATTGACGCGGTACTCCTCTCCGGTGGCGAACGTCTCGAGATCATTCATGGTGTGGGCACAGGCGCTCTGCGAGATGCGGTGCGACGACGCCTGAGGGAGTTGCCCGAGGTTCGTGAGGTGCGAGATGCTGATGCGCCTGGTCGGGATGGAGTGACGATCGCCCTTCTTTAGGGGAGCGGAAGAGGGGAGAGGCACGAGCGCGTTGGGGCAATCTCGCCGCCCCACGTGTTGCCGAGCGGCCGCCAATATGACTCGTAGAAGTAGGTTGTCTTCCCGAGTTTTGCGCCGCCTTCAACGTTGATTCCCTGTCGCGCACGTTCGGCCCACTCAATGTTTGCAGCTTGCCAGGTCGGCCACTCGCTCTCAAGGAGGCTGAGATCCATAAACTCCTTGTTGATCTGCGGTCCAGAACATCCGCTATCCCAGAGGAGGCCGGTTGCCTGGTCAATCGCCAACGTGCGGTAGCTGCTGCACGCGGTTGTTGGAGCGGTTCCTGGGAGGAAGTACTCCTCAATCGTCATCGTGGTGCATGGGCCAGGGAGTTCACCCGTATGAGCGTCAATGACGATCTTCTCGACCCCTTCCGGTTCTGGGAATTGAGCGATCGGTAGGCTGCGTGAGATCTCTGTGAAGTACGACTGCCAGAGACCGCCCGCCGCCGAGAGCGAAAGAACCGTCGTTGGCGACGCGTCAGAGTTACCCGTCCACACCCCGGTGACAAGGTGTTGCGCGCTCGGGTCCGATGGTGCCGCAAGGTAGCCGAAGGCGGCGAGATCTTTCGCCTGATCCGTTGTCCCTGTCTTCATCGTTGCAGGTCGGCGCTTGCCGTTTTCGGCGATGAGTCGACGCGAGGCCCACACAGGATTTTGTGATGGGTCAGTGTTTGCGGCGATGATGTCAGTGACAATCTCTGCCACTGCGGGCTCCATCACGCTGCGGCGCTCACTCTCTGGGCTCGACGCCTTCCAGATCAGCTCTCCGTTGCGGTCCTCAATGCGCAGCACGTAGCGCCTCGGCACCGCATCACCTTTGCTCGCGAGTGCGCTATATGCGGAGAGCACATCAACGTAGCGGGACTCAAGGGTACCGATCGCAATGGACGCACCCGCGTAGTTGTCGTTCCCAAGGAATCTAAACACCCCATTACGCATGTCGTTCCAGATACGATCAGCTCCTGCGCGGAGCGCCGTCTTGACCGCTGGAATGTTCAGCGATCCCTGCAGCGCATGGCGCATGCGAACGGGACCACGCTCCAGGTTGTCCCACTCGCCTGGCGTCCACCCTTGGCCGAAGTCAACGGGAACATCCATAAACAGGGTCGCTGGCGTGATTGCGCGCTCTTGAAGCGCATAGCCATAGATGATCGGCTTGATCGCGGAACCGGGCTGCCGATACGCTCTAAGGACGTCGAACTGCGGCTGGAAGGCTGGCGACGTGGATTCGGCGTAGTAGTTTGCCGAGCCGGTGTAGGCGAGGATGTCGCCCGTGCGCGCATCCATGGTTGCGATTGCCGCGTTGTGAATGTTTGACCCGCGGATCTTCTTAAGCCAGTCGGTTGGCTTTGGAATCCCGAGGCTCCTTAGGTACGGCTTGTAGTCCACGATGTCCGCTGAGAGGACGGCCGCCGCCCACTTGTCGGCGCTCTGCTGCATGCTCCAGTCGAGGGTGGTCGTTATCTTGTAGCCATCGGTATCGAGCTTGGTACAAACGGCGGGATCATCTGGGCAGACGATCCCCGCCGCCGCTTCGCGCACAATGTTGATGAAGTGAGGGGCGCGAACCTTTCGTAGCGGCGCCTCAATCAGGGTGATTGACTCGGTGAGCGCTGCATCAATCGCTTCATCCGTCACGTTTGGGTCCTCGAGCGGGATTCCGTCGTTGCGTGCGTCCCGCAAGAGGTTCAGCACCGTGTTTCGGCGGAGCGCAACGGGAGCGTCAAGAGGCACCTCGAGGATGCCGTTCACATTGCGTACCGCCACGCTGCGCAAGTCGTACTCACTCGGCGCTTGGGGGATGGCGGCAAGGAGCGCCGCCTGGCCAAGGGTGAGGAGCGTAAGGTCGCTGATTCCAAAGTACTCAACGGCCGCCGCCTGGATCCCGTATGCGCGTGACCCGTAGTAGTTGTTATTCATGTATGCGGTAAGGATCTGTTCCTTCCCTGCGCGCTCCGGGAACTCCTTGGTGAGACGGATCGCCTGGATGATCTCCTTGACCTTGCGTTCGTAAACACTCCCTTGGAAGGCAGTTTCAGGAAGGAGGATGGCGCGCACCAGCTGCTGGGTGATCGTGGAGCCGCCGCGCCCGGAACCGCCGAGCGTGTCCAGTGCGGCTGCAATGAATCCGAGCGGGTCAAACCCAGAGTTTTGCCAGAATGTCTTGTCTTCAATCACCGTGGTGGTGTCAATCACGCGCGCCGGAATCGCTTCGAAAGGGGATCGTTTCGCGGAGATCGGTACCGAAGTCGGCGAGCTTCACGCCTCCAGTGCGGTCGAAGACGCCAGAGTTTTCGCCGAGCACGATTGAGTCCAAATCACGCGGATCTGGCAGGTCGGCAAGGACCCGATCGTAGACGCGGGTGATGCCAAAGTAGGCAATGGTGGCGATGAAGAGACTGATGGCCAAGAGGGCGAGCGGGAGGAGGACGGCGAGGCCGCCGTTACGGCGTCGCGCCCGTCCGGCACCTTCAGGGCGGTTCGAACCAGCCATGCTCATCCCTCTGAAGGTAGCATAGGGTCGTGGTCGCTTCGTATCGCTCCAATCTGCTTGCCGACTTCTCCGAGCGCGGTCTCATCCATGAGGTGAGCGCTGGGCTGGACGAAAGAGTGGCGAAAGATCCGGCAATCGCCGCCTACATTGGCTTTGACCCGAGCGCCGATTCACTCCATGTGGGGCACTTGATGGGCGTCCTTGCATTGCGGCGTCTGCAGCTTTCGGGCGGCCGCCCGATTGCGCTGGTAGGTGGCGGGACGGGGATGATCGGCGACCCGTCTGGTCGTTCGGCAGAACGGAATCTCCTTGATCGCGCCACGCTGGACGCGAATCGCGGCGCGATTGGCGCACAGCTCGCTCGACTCCTTGACTTCTCTGGCGCATCAGGCGCACTCCTGCTGGACAACCTTGAGTGGCTCGGGGGTCTCGGAATGATTGACTTTCTTCGCGACACTGGGAAGCACCTCACCGTCAGTTACATGCTCGCCAAAGACTCCGTAAAGAGTCGGCTCGAAGGTGGCCTCTCCTTCACAGAGTTCAGTTACATGCTGTTGCAGGCAAATGACTTCCGTCATCTTGCCGAGCATCATGACTGCGAAATGCAGATGGGTGGGTCTGACCAATGGGGAAACATCACTGCAGGTATCGATTTAATTCGCAAGAAACTCGGTCGTTCGGCATTTGGTTTGACGTGGCCACTTGTAACTAGAGCAGACGGCACAAAATTTGGCAAAACTGCTGACGGTGCAATTTGGCTTGATGCTCGTCGCACTTCGCCGTATCAATTTCGTCAGTATTTTGTGCAAATTGCCGACGCCGATATCGAGAAAATGCTGCTGCAGTTCTCGTTGCATCCGATTGAAGTGATCAAAGAAATCGTCGCCGAGCAAAAACGCAGCCCTGAAGCACGAATCGGCCAGCGAAGTTTGGCGCGCGAATTAACAGCTCTAGTTCATGGGCAAGAAGCAGCAGAGGCAGCCGAAGAGGCTGCAGCTGTTTTGTTTGGCGCAAATCCAATGTCGGCGACACCGGCAACATTGCACTTGATTGCCAGCGAAGTTGCCGTCACACAAATGGGCGTGGCCGCCCTTGGCGATGCCGTTGCAGTGTTGGTTGAAACCAAACTTGCGTCTTCTAACAGTGAAGCGCGACGGTTGCTGACCCAACGCAGTGTGCGAGCAAATGGCGAGCAAGTTGATGACCAAACGAATTTGTCTCAAATCGCCTTGCTGCACAATCGATGGATGTTGCTGCGCAAAGGCAAGACGAGTTATCACCTCGTAGACGTCAAAGGCTGATTTTGTTTAACGCGGAGACGCGTAAAAATTAGCTGACGCTAAGTTCGTATTTACTGACGCCGCGAATTGTCAAAC
>DMUR01000061.1:14513-15534 GCA_003476885.1 Chloroflexota bacterium | reverse complement strand
GGTCCTAAGAATCCTGAGATCTCGCCAAGGAGCGCGAGTCGTGCGTTTAGTTTGAGCAAGATGTCACCCGTGGCGAGTCGTGGCAGGTACGCGGGCCAGGCGAGATTGAAGAAGATGCTCGCGCTGCCAATGCCGATTTGCAGCGCAATGAGGAGCGGCAACGTGAGAACGTTCAGCGCGTAGAGGAGCGGGATCGCAAGGATCAGCAGCGCGCGCACCACATCGGCAGCGAGCAGGAACTGCCGGCGCGGCAGTCTGTCAATCCAGACACCAGCCTGCAAGCCAAAGACCAGGTAGCCAACGGTGGTGGCGGCGCCAAGGAGTCCCGTGTCGAACGAATTCGCACCGAGCAGGTCCACCGCCATGATCGGGATCGCAAGGTCGCTGATCGCGGTGCCGACCATGCTGATCCCCTGCCCAGCCGTGACCAGCCGCAGGTCGCGCGGGTCGTTCTTCTTGATGGTTGTGGTGTTGTTCGAAGGCATCGCGTGATTCTAGGCGCTGCACTGGCATCCGTCGCACTCGCTACCATCAGACAGATGACTGCTGCACGTCTTGCATTCGCGCTTGCGTTGATCGCTGCCTCGTGCACCGCCGCCCCTGCGCCGTCGTCTGAGATCGCCTTCTCGGCACGAAGCTGGCCTGAAGCGGAGGCTGCGCCGTGTGTTGTTGGTGAGAGTGGTGCGGCACGCCTTGGGATTGCCCGCATTGAAGCGGTTGACGAGTTGACGGTGCGCTTTGAACTCTGCGCTCCAGATCCCGCCTTTACGCAGAAGCTGGCGGTGACAAACTTCTCCGTGAACGATTCTGGCTGGCTCGCCGCTGCCATTGAGGACGGCTCTCTGGCCACCACCATGAACGGCACGGGGCCGCTCGCGCTGCTCGCGTGGGAGCAGGGTGTGCAGATCGTCTTGACGCGCAACGGCTCGTATTGGGGTGATCGCGCCGCGAGCGAGCGTGTGGTGATCCAGTGGGAGCCAGAGTCCGCAGCGCGGCTGGTGCAGCTGCGCGCAGGGACGGT
>DMUR01000061.1:0-14447 GCA_003476885.1 Chloroflexota bacterium | reverse complement strand
CGCGAAGGGTTCAACACGTTCTATCTGAACTTCAACAATCGCTATGCGCCGGTGAACGACGTGCGCGTCCGCCAGGCGATCGCGCAGGCGCTCGACCGGCAGAGGATCGTTGACCTCTTCTATCCGTCTGGTACAACGCTCGCGACACACGTGCCGCCATGCGTCATTGACGGCGCCTGTGTTGGTGAGGCCTGGTACGCGCAAGATCTTGTTACGGCGCGTGCGCTCCTGACGGAGGCCGGCTATCCGAACGGTATTGACCTGACGCTCTCGCTGCGTGAAACGCCGCGCGCCTTCCTCCCAGATCCTGTGGCGGTGGCAACAGATATTCAGGCGCAACTCGCCGCAGTCGGGATCCGCGTCACGCTCGATGTCCAAGAGGCGGGTGGCTACATTGGGAAGCTGCTCTCTGGTGAATTGCGCGGCGCGTCGTTCTCTGCCGCGCTTCCCGACTATCCGGAGGCGTGGAACTCACTCGGCATTGACTTCGGTTCAACCTCTGGTCCTGCGCACGGCGATCAGTACCCGCGCCTTGTTGCACTCTTGGATGAGGCGCAACGCGAATCAGACCCTGCAGCGCGTGAAGCGCTCTTCACGCAGATCAACAACGAGATTCGTACGCAGGTTCCAGTGGTGCCGATTGCGAACGGTGCATCGCTAATTGTGACGCGTGCCGAAGTGCGTGGCCTTGTTGCATCACCGGTTGCGATGGAGCGCTTCTCTGCTGTGAGTGTTGAGGGGAGCAACACCTTCACCTGGTTGCAGGGTGGCGAGCCTGCTGGGCTTTACTGCATGGATGAAGAGGATCGTGAAGCGGTGCGCATCTGCGCGCAGGTGATGGAGGGTCTCTACGGATACGCGGTGGGCGGCACTGCCGCGGAGCCGCGCCTTGCCACTGAGTGTGTTGCGTCTGCGGACGGACTCGTGGTGGAGTGCGCACTGCGCCGCGACGTGCGCTTCCACAACGGCGCACGCCTTGACGCGGGTGATGTGTTGGACAGCTTCGCCGCCGCCTGGGATTGCACGCACCCACTCCACGTGGGGCGCACGGGGAACTTCCGCGGCTGGAGTTGGATTATGGGGACGCTGAACGCCGACGCCTGCGGCGAGTAAACGGTTGCTTCTTGAGTGAGTCGGCTATTCGCCGATGCTCGCCCAGATGAATCCCATCATCACGAAGAAGCCGGAGAAGAGTGCGATCAGGCCAACGGAGCCGTATGGCGAGTGCGCGGTCTTGTCTTCAAAGCTTCCGAGCAGGAGGCCGAAGACGAGTGCCCAGCCAACAAAGAGCACACCCCAGAGGACCTTGCTGTTTGGGCCAGTGACGAAGCGCTTCACCCACGAGGTTTCACGCTGCTCCTGGCTCATTGCAGCCTTCTGGAAGATGTAGACGAACCCCCCGCCAATGGCGAGCGAGATGAAGAACTCCATTGGGTTCGTAAACGGAAGCGTGAAGAGTGTCATGCGCGAATCATAGCGAACCGCTCGCTGGGGGGCGATCTCTGGCACGCTAGAGGCATGCTCGCTTGGCTTGATGAGATCCTGATCCCGCTGATCACCTCACTCTATGAGGCGGTCGGTTATCTCGGCCTTGCCGTGGCGATGGCGGTGGACGCATCGAGCTTCCCCGTCCCTTCGGAGTTCATCCTCCCGTTCGCCGGATTCCTTGTGGCGGACCCAACGGCGATCGAGCCACTCACGGGCGGCCGCTGGGAGCTGATCCCCACGATCCTCTTCGCCACGATCGGCTCCACGGCTGGCACCCTTGGCGCGTATGCGATCGGCGCATACGGTGGCCGACGCCTACTCGTGCGCTACGGCCGTTTCGTGCGCATCTCTTCTGATGACCTTGATCGCGCGGATCGCTTCTTCGCCCGTCACGGAGGGAAGGTGGTCTTCTGGAGCCGCTTCGTGCCGCTCCTCCGCACCGCGATCTCCTTCCCCGCCGGGATCGCCCGCATGCCGCTGGTTCCGTTCCTTCTCTACAGCACCGTTGGCGCACTGATCTGGAATGCGGCGCTCATCTGGGGCGGGGCCGCGCTCGGTGCGCGATGGGAAGAGGTGCAGGAGTACCTTGCGCCATTCGAAACGATCCTCTTGGCGATTGGTCTCCCTGCGCTGCTGCTCCTTGGCGCATGGCGGCTTGGGCTGCTAAAGCGCTTTAGGAATCGGTCGTAACGCGATGAAGTCGGCCGCCTGATGAGCGTCGTCATCCTCTCTGACGTGCACGCCAACATCCAGGCGCTGCGCGCCGTGCTTGATGATGTTGCGAAGGTTGCGCCGCACGCGCCGATCTGGCACTGCGGGGATGTGGTTGGATACGGGGCCTCACCGAACGAGGTGATTGAAGAGTTGCAACGCGTGGGTGCAACCGGCGTGATGGGGAATCACGACCTTGCCGCACTCGGTGATGAGATTGTGGAGAGCTTCAACGAAGGTGCCTATGCGGCGGCAATGTGGACGCGTGAGGTGCTCACCGCACCAAGTAGAGAGTGGTTGCGTGCACTTCCGCGCGTTCTAGAGATGGGCTCAGCAACGCTGGTGCACGCGTCGCTCCGTGATCCGATCATGGAGTACGTCATTGATGCCGCTACGGCAGAAGAGAATCTGCGCGGACTCAACACGCCACTCCTCTTCCATGGGCATACGCACATCCCAGCAATCTGGGAGTTGCGCGGCGAAGTTGCGCATCTGACTGCGGTGAGCAAAGATCCGATCCCGCTGCACGGCGCATCACTGGTGAATGCCGGATCTGTTGGTCAACCGCGCGACAGAGATCCGCGCGCCGCATGGCTGCTCTGGGAGCGCGACGAAGCAAGCGCGGGTCTTGGCCGCGTGATGTGGCGCCGTGTGGAGTACGACATTCCGAGTGCACAAGAAGCGATCGACGCCGCAGGGCTCCCCGACTCACTCGCATCGCGACTTGCGGTGGGCAGATAGTGGCGAAGCGCACCGCTCCGCTCCCACCGTTTGAACGACTCGGTGCATGGGTGCATGCGCGCCGCACCTGGGTCATTGGCGCATGGGTGCTGCTGATTGCATGTGCACTCCCATTTGCACCGCAGGCGCCAGGTGCACTGCAAGCGGGCGGCTTCGACCTGCCAACGCTTGAGAGCGCGCGGGCGCGCGCGATCCTTGAGGAGGAGCTCGGCGCGCCACCATCGGCACTTGTGCTTGCGATCAGCTCCGAGACGTTCATCCCTGGTACACCGCAGTTTGAAGTTGCGGCAGGAGAGGCGGTCGCTGGCGTGCTGAAGGCGCCCCATGTGGTTGGCTCGCGCTCTCATCTGATTGCACCGTCGCAAGTCAACGTTGATAAGAAGATCGTCTACGACGTGATCCTGCTCGACTTGAAGCCCGATGATTCGCCCGCGGCGCTTGAAGGGATCCAGGCGGCGATCAAGTCGGTTCCAGGGATCAAGGTTGCAATCGCTGGCGGTCCTTCGTTCTATGCAGACATTCAGAGTGTTTCGGAGACAGATCTTCAGCGCAGCGAGCTGATCAGCCTCCCGCTCGCTGCGATCGTCTTGCTGTTGGTGTTTGGCTCCGCCGTCGCCGCCGGACTCCCACTCGCCGTTGGTGGCGCAACGGTGATCGTTGGGCTCGCCGCAATCTTCGGCATTGCGCAGGCAACGCGCATGAGCATCTTCGTGTTGAACCTCACCACACTGCTCGGACTCGGCCTTGGCGTTGACTACGCGCTGCTGCTCGTCTCTCGCTTCCGTGAAGAGCTCGGGCGCGGTGCGGCGATTGGCGACGCAGTGCAACGAACGGTGGCCACCGCCGGACGCGCCGTCTTCTTCTCTGGCGTGACCGTCATGCTCGGCCTTGCTGGGCTCGCCCTCTTCGACTTTGCGATCCTGCGCAGCATTGGCATTGCGGGCGCGGTAACCGTCTCCATTGCCGTTGCCGCAAGCATCACCCTGATGCCCGCCCTCCTGAGCCTGCTCGGCACACGGGTGAATCGCCTCGCCATCCGGAAGCTCGGCAGCGGTCGGGTGAACGAGCAGGGGCCGTGGGCCCGCCTCGCACGCGCCGTGATGCGCCGGCCACTCGCCGTGGCGCTCCCCACCTTTGCGCTCCTGGTGGCGCTCGGCACCCCGTGGCTCGGCGTCCGCTTCAACGCGCCTGACGGGAGCGTCCTCCCTGAACGTGTGCCGAGCAGGCAGGCGCTCGACGCGCTGACCGAGGCCTTCGGTGAAGGTTCGTTCGGTCCAATGAGTATTGCCGTTCGCACCGAAGGACCTGCCACGAGCCCCGAGAACATCACCCTCCTCTACAACTGGGTGCAGAAGATGCAGGCGGATCCGCGGATTGCGCGTGTGGAATCGTTCGTCTCCATTGACCCGCGCATGAACCTTGCGCAGTACCAACTCCTCTACGCGTCGCCCGCTGGTGCGCCACCGGATCGATTCGCCGTGCAGATCCTCTCGCTCACCACCAAGGACGATCTCACCGCGATCTCCATCACGCCAACCTACGGTCCGAATCGACCAGAGTCGCGCGCACTTGTTGCAGAGTTACGCGCCGCTCGGCCAGACGCGCTCGGCGCGGGAGAACCGAGTGCGATCACGCCACCTGATGGTGTTGAGGCACTCATTGGTGGTGGTGCCGCGGAGATTGTGGATGTGGTGGACACCATCTCCGCAGAGTTCCCACGCTCCGCCGCGGTGGTGATCATCAGCACACTGCTCATCCTCGCGGTGCTGTTGCGTTCAATTGTGTTGCCGATCAAGGCGGTCTTCATGAACATGCTCTCCATCCTTGCGAGCTTCGGCGCACTCGTCTGGATCTTCCAAGATGGGAACCTCTCCGCACTCCTTGGATTTGCACCGCTCGGGTTTGTGGAGACAACAATCCCGGTGATCCTGTTCTGCGTCCTCTTCGGTCTCTCAATGGACTACGAAGTCTTCCTACTCACGCGCATGCGCGAGATTTACGATCGCACCGGTGACAACGTGGCCGCCGTTGCGGGTGGCCTTGAGCGCAGTGGACGCATCATCACCTCTGCCGCACTCATCGTCTTTGTTGTCTCTGCGTCGTTCATCTTCGCGGAGATCGTGTTGATTAAAGCGCTTGGTGTTGGCGTTGCCATTGCCGTAGCACTCGATGCAACGATCGTTCGCGCCCTCTTGGTTCCTGCAACGATGCGCCTTTTTGGTGATTGGAACTGGTGGTCGCCGAAGTGGATGCAGCGTCTACTCGCCGGTCGCATTGCCAGTGAAGCGGAAGCGGAGGCGCGCAGCCGATGATGAAGCAGATGATGAACGCGCTTGCACTGATGTTCGCGCTCCTCACGGTGAGCGCCTGCACTGGTCCAATCTTGGCGAATCCGCCAGCCGTTGCTGGCGCGCCGATCGTCAAGGCGACGCCGCCGCCGCCGCGCAATGATCCGCAACCGGTGCAGTTCCCGCGCGACGACGCGCCGCATGATCGACTCACCGAGTGGTGGTACGTCACTGGGCACCTGACCACGCTGGATGGTTCGCGCGCGTTTGGATATGAGGCGGTCATCTTCCGCGCGATTCGCGGCGACTTCCCTGTCACCTGGGCGTCACACATGGCGCTGACAGAGAAACCGCGTGGTGGACGTGAAGGATCGTTTACCTACTACGAGCGTGCCGAGATTGGTCCGCAGGTGGACATCACCGCGATGATTGACGCGCCGATCGCTGCGGCCTTTGCCATCACTGGCGCAGATCCGTTGAGTCCCGCCACGCTGGAGAACGATCCATGGAGCATGATCGTTGGGCTTGATGGTTCCATGCAGATTGGTGCGGAGTGGTTCAACTTGCAGCTCGCCGCACCCGAAGCGCCTGTGCTGCACGACAACGACGGCTGGGTGGACTTTGATATTGCGGGCGGTTCCTACTACTACTCGCGCACGCGCATGCCAACCGGTGGAACGCTCACTGTGGATGGTGAAGTTCTCGCCGTGCAGGGGACATCCTGGTTCGACCATCAGTGGGGTGACTTCATTGCGGTGGGTGGTGGCGGATGGGACTGGTTCGCACTCACGCTGGATAACGGGAGTGCGCGCGGGATTGAGGTGACCCTCTCCTTTGTCCGTGCCGCGGACGGCAGCTACCCGCTCATCTACGGCACATGGATCAACGGAGACGGCGACTTTGAACGGATCGACGGGAGTGAGATCCAGCTGACGCCGACCGGCGAGTGGACGAGCCCACACACGGGGGCGGCCTGGCCCTCCGGCTGGGAGCTCAAGATCCCTACGCGTGGCCTGCAGGTCACGATCACCCCAGATGTGAAGGATCAGGAGCTCGATACGCGAGCGACCACTGGGGTCATCTACTGGGAGGGATCCAACGTGGTGCGCGGCAGCCTAAACGGCCGCCCAGTCCGAGGCGACGCCTACGTGGAACTCACCGGATACGCCTCCCTGCGCTGACCCCGCTAGAATCACCCGCATGACCAAAGACCGCGGACCCCGAACCTTCGTGCTGATCTGCACGATCGCCATTGCGGCCGTGATCGCCTACCCAATGATCTTTGGTCGTGATGGCTTCTTGAAGACGTTCCCCAAGGCGCTCTCCGCGACCCCCGCGCCGAGCGCGTCCGAGTCGCCGAGCGTCTCGCCTAGCCCGTAGCGCAGTTACCGCGCGCGGCATGTTGCGCTGAAGGCACGCCATGAGCCACATCTTCATCTCACCACACCCAGATGACGCGGCACTCTCGTGTGGCGGACTGATCGCCCACCTGCGCGAACTTGGACAGAACGTGATCATCATCAGCGTCTTCTCTGGGCACGGTGATCTCGCGCGCATGTCCACATACCAGCGCCAGGCGCTCGGATTCGGTGGCAAGGGGATCTGGCCCTCTACGGAATCTTTCGATCGCGGCTCTGTTGCTGCAGACGTGGACGTTCCCGGTGAGACGGAGCATGAGCTTGCGCCGTGGCAGGCGGAGCGCGGTCGACTCGCCGCAACGCAGCAAGAGGCGGATGCGAGCGCAAAAGAGTTCTGGCAGCGCGCATCCTGGTATCGCAAGGCAGATATCAGTGGCGGCGGCGGGCTCCCCCACGCAAAAGATGTGGATGCGGTTGGCGGACAGGGGACAACAACTCCTGGCGCGATTGCCGTGGCAGCTGCGGCGGGTGACGCGATGGCGCAGCGCAAGATGGAAGATGAACGCTACGCGCTCTTCAGTGAGGCGGCGGTGATCTTCCTTGATCTCCCAGACGCGGTCTTCCGTGGCTACGAAGGTGACGAACAGTTGCTTGGCCGTGTTCGTGACGGCGATGTGGCACCAGTTGCACTGCTCGCACAGGAGATCGCGCGACTTGAGCCGCAGCAGGTCTACTTCCCGCTCGGCATTGGATCACATGTTGATCATCAGCTCGCACGCAAGGTGGGTGCGGCACTGCTGGCAGAACCGCGCAAGTGGGAGATGCCTGGCCCAGATTGGGCGAGCAGAATCTCGTTCTATGAAGACTTCCCGTACGCGTGGTGGAGCGAGTTCAACGCACAGGGTGGACTCCCTGCAGAGTATTCCGCCGAACTTCCATCAGATGTTGCGCTGACGCCAGAGATTGTGGACACGAGTGCGGTCATTGAGACAAAGATTCAGGGGATCTCACTCTACGAATCGCAAACACCGCACCTCTTTGGCTCTGTAGAGAAGATGGCAGACGCGGTGCGTGGACACGGCGCGCGCGTGGCACTTGATGCTGGTCGCTCTGGATCTGCCGAGCGCTACTGGAGCGCTGTCCGCCGCTAAGCGCGGACGCCGCTACGCACGAACGCCGTTCCGATCCGGGACGAGTGTTGCATCACCACCTACGGCGAGCGCATAGATCGCTTCGATGTCTCGCATCATGTAGTCAATGCAGAACTCTTCGTGCACCATCTCGTGCCCAGCGTTGGCGAGTTTCGCCGCGCGATCTGGATGTGTGAAGAGTGCAATGATCGCCGCTGCTAGTGCGGATGGATCGTGCGACGGAACTAAGATTCCTGTCTCGCCATCGGAGATCATCTCTGGAATTCCGCCCACGTTGCTCGCCACTACCGGTCGCTCTGCTGCGAGGGCTTCAAGGATGGCGATCCCTTGTGCTTCGCGGTAGCTCGGCATTGCCACCACATCTGCTGCCGCCAAGACCGCAGGGATGTCGTCACGACGACCAAGGAACGCAACGCTGTCGCAGCAGAGTTCGCTGCGTAGATGCGCAGCGGCGAGCCCCTCGAGTCGATCGCGCTCTGAGCCCTCGCCAGCAATCAAGAGGCGCGCCTCCGGGAAATGGTGGTGCACCAGCGGCCAGGCCTCAATGAGCGTGGGGTGCCCCTTCTCAGGCTCAAGACGGCCAATCGCCGCCACCACTGGGGCGTCACTTGGGATGCCGAACTCCTTGCGCACGACGTCGCGGCCAGGCGCTTCATCAAAACGTTCCAGGTCCACGCCGTTGTAGATCCTGCTGATGGCGGTGCTGTCGCGGTTCTCTGCCACGATCTTGCGCACGATCGCATCGCTCACGGCGATCAGCCAGTCGATACGCGGCGTGAGTTTCTCCAGTAGTTCACGATCCTCCGCAGACCGGAAGCGACTCGAGTGCAGCGTGGAGACCACAAGTGGACGAACCCCTGTGCGCTTCTCCACAAGGTCGGCCGCATATACCGCAACAACATCGGCGCGGAACATATGCGCATGGATCACCTGCGTCTTCAGCGCGATCATCCGCTCGGCGAGTGCCGCCGCCGCGCGATCATCGTGCTCGTCTTCAATCACCTCAACGGGAATCTTGAGACGTTCGAGTCGCTTCACCGTGCTCCCGTGCGAGAGTGAAACCACGCACACATCGTGGCGCGAGTTATCCAGACGCAGCACCGTATTGACGAGGCTCTCCTGCGCCCCACCATTGGTCCCTGTGGCAAGGAGCTGCATCACGCGGATACGCGAGCCGTCAGGGAGCGGCCCTGCAGGCGCGCGCCCCGTGCACGGCTTCTGGTGAGCCATGCGGCTCATCGAGGGATCTCCAACTTCATCACCTGCGCATCTACTGCGCCACACTCGTACTTGTACGCCTCATTCCCTCGCAAAAAGTCCAACTGCGCGCGTCCCTCGTTAATTGCGAGTGTTAGGCCGTGGACGAAGAGAAGCACTCCAGGCGAGAGTGCGCGCGCGGCCGCGTCGCCTCCAGCATTCCAGTATCTAATCGCACCCGCGTCTCGTAAGAAGAGACCCGCTGCAAATGTTCCAAACTCATCGTTTCGCGCCATCAACATACTGATCGTGCCGCTCGGCGCTGTGGCGAAGAGCTCGCGCAGGAAGACTTCCTCTTCCACGCCTTTAGGTGTTTCGGTAAAGAGCCCGCGTTCGCCCCAACGCGCGCGATGCAAGCGAACGAACTCAGGAAGATCAGCGAGCACATCTTCGCTCGCGCTGATCTGCACGCCAGCCGCTTCACCGCGGCGAACCTTGCGCCGAATCTCGTGGCGCTGCTTCTTATCAAGGCGCTCCAGATGTTCATCGAGCGTGCGGATCCCTTGAAGATCAATGTATGGCGCCGGCTCTTCAATCGCATATGTTGCCGCGCGCGATGCAGCCACCGCGGCGCGGTGGATTGCGGCGACCATTCGAACGTGCGCGACATCAGCGGGGCGAATGCGCATCATGTTGATTGGCGAGTTGAGCGCAAGGAGTGCCGTTGCAAGTGCGTCTGCAACAGGATCGGACTCTTGACTCGGCGCGCCCGTGTGTGGCGCGAGCAGCACGGTGGCATAATCAATGTGCAGCGTTGCACCGGAGTAGGTCACGCCGTCCGGTCGGCGCATCAGCGGGAGATAGCCGAGGAGTTCGCCGCTTGATGCACTTCGCACAGCGATGCTGACGTCTTCCGCGCCACCCCCGTGTGCGCTCCACCACGCCTGATGAAACGCGCGGAGCGAAAAGGCGCTTGCGCTCGGGTTGGCCTGCAAGAGCGCGGACCACTCGTCTTTGCTCACCCCAGCCAGCGGGGTCGCGGAGACGGCAAGGGAGCCTACTGGGGTCGTCATCTCCGTATCGTACGCGCTCCGTACGCTTGAGCGTGGAAGATCACGGCATGCGCACGTTTTCGCTACAGCTCCAACTCCTCGTGCGCTCTGCAGCCGCGCCGTTGGTTGAACTCCTCGCTCCGCCCCGTTGTGGGATCTGCGAGTGCGAGGGGGCGCTGCTCTGCGCGGAGTGTCGTGCCGAGTGGATCTCAGACCGCGCGGTGGCACTGCCGGCGGGGAACCTCTCCGCCGCTGCGGCGCTTGGCCCCTACGAAGGCGGACTCGGAGCGGCCATTCGCACCATGAAGTACGGGGGTGTGCAGGGGCTCGCCCGGGAGCTTGGTGAGGCACTCGTACCCGCGATCAAGCAGGTATCAGCACGTGCAGCGTTTCAGGTCACGCTCGTGCCAATCCCGACGGACCAGGGTCGCGTGCACGAGCGCGGCTTTGACCATGCGGCGCTGCTCGCGACCGCAGCAGGAGCCGCTGCACACCTCCCCGTTCGGAGGCTCCTTGCGCGTGTTCGAAGCACCGAACCCCTTCATGGCGCCACTCGCTCCGCGCGAGCGTTAATCATGCAGGGGGCCATGTCGTGCAGGGAGGACGTGGAGCTACCGAGTGCCGTCGTGCTGGTCGATGACATCCAGACGAGTGGCGCAACCGCGCGTGAGGCGGCGCGAGCACTGCGAGTGGCAGGGGTGCGCTGGATTGCCGTGGTGAGCGTGGCCTACGAGCGCTGAGGTGTCGCTGAACAACTTGCTATCATTGGCGCATGCAGAAGAAGCTTGTTGGGGTCCTCGTCGGCGCACTCCTCGTCGCCGCATGCTCTGGGACAGATAAAGATGGCATACCTGTCAAGGATCCTGTTGGTGGATTTGGCGAGAACGTAGGCGCCGTCTCGTGTGACTTCGGCGGTCATGATGCGGCGTATCACATCCACTCGCAGCTCACGATCAAGCTACCTGATGGAACGACCGCAGAGGTTCCACCGAACATTGGCATCAACGAGGACTGCATGTACTGGTTGCACACACATGAACCAGACGGCCAGCTCCACGTAGAGGCTCCAGACGAGACACTCGCAACGCTCGCCGACTTCCTTGAGATCTGGCGTCGCAGCACGAACCCAACGATTCCAAACGCAGTCGATGCCGGCCTTGCTGAAATTCGCGTCATGGGCGAGCTCGTGGAGAGCGCTGCGTCCGTTGAGCTGACGGACGGCCTTGGGATCGAGATCACCATCACCGCCTTCCCGGAGTAACTGCTCCGCCCGCACTTCCGCCCAAACGGTCACGCATCAAGAAGTTGCGCATGGGTGCGCCGACGCTGTTGTGAGAGGATGCACGCATGGCCGCCAAGAGTAGGAAGAGTTCCGCACCACCCTCCGCCGCAGGGCGACTCGATCGCATGCTCGGCGCGCACCTTGCTGTTGGACCTGGCTTAGTCAAGGCGGCGGACCGTGCCGCCGCTGTTGGCGCAATGGGGCTGCAGATCTTTACTGGGAACCCAACCGGCTGGGCGCGTCGCGCAGAGCTGCCGAAAGAGCTTCCAGAATTCCGCGCGCGGATGAAAGAGCACGGCTTTGGCCCACTCGCGGTGCACGCCGCATATCTTGCCAACCTTGCAGGACCTCGACCAGAAGTTCGCGAAAAGAGCATTGCAATGTTGCAGCACGAACTACGCGTTGCTCCCGCATACGGCGCGTCGTTCATCAACGTGCACATTGGTTCACATCTCGGTACTGGGATTGAGGCGGGTGTGAAGCGCGTCGCCGAGGCGGTTGATCAGATCCTTGACGGCGTTCCAGCAACGGCGAGCGATGCACTCCTGGTGCTTGAGAACTCTGCGGGCGGAGGGAATGGTATCGGTGAAAGCATCGATGAGTTGATCGCAATTCACGAAGCAATGGGGAAGCGACGAGTTGACATGTCGCGCGTGGGCTACTGCCTAGACTCGGCGCACCTCTGGGGCGCTGGTGTTGAGATGTCTGATCTTGATGAACTTAATCGCGTCATTGAAGAGTTTGATCGCAAGATTGGCCTCGAGAAGCTCGTGATGATCCACTACAACGACAGCAAGGCGGCGCACGGTTCTAAGCTGGATCGACATCAACACATTGGCGGCGGCGAAGTCGGCGCACGCGGACTCGCCGCGCTGATCAGTCATCCGAAACTCGCCCATGCCGCGTACTACCTGGAGACACCGGGGATGGAAGAGGGCTGGGACAAGCTGAACGTTGAGCGCACGATCCAGCTTGCGCAGGGGAACCTAAAGCTGAAGCCGCTCCCAGCGGAGGCTCCAGGCCTGCCGAAGCCTGTCAAGAAGGCGGCGAAGGCGCCGAAGCCTGCTGCGAAGAAGAGTGTGAAGCGGCGCTAGCGGAGACTTCCGGCACCGCGCCGGAATGGTGACACGGCAAAGAGAACGGCCCCGCCAGCCATCAGCGAGCCGATATCTGTGATGCGGTCAAGCAGCATGAGGGCGATCGCCGACTCAGGAGTCATTCCGAAGATCCCAACCAAGATGCCAACACTCCCCGCCTCAACAATGCCCAAGCCTGCTGGGGTGAACGGGACGGTGCTCAACACGGCAGACGCGAGCGCAGTGAAAAGCACCGCGGAAGGGCCGATCGCACCGGCTGCTGGGTCGACCTGAAAGAGTCCGAGTGCAGCGGCGACAGCGCCGAGTCGCAGCGCTTGGAGCGCCCAGATCGCACACGTGTGCGGTGCAACGCGCACGATCCCGCCGCGCGTGCTCCCCTCCTTCAGCGCGTCAAAGGCGCGCTCCAGTGGTTCGGCGGCCTGCCTGGGAAGTGGCAGCCGCTTGCTCAGCCTGCTCGCTGGACCGCGCGCTGCAAGAAGCACCAGAATTCCCACCAGTGCGAGTGCGAGGGCAAACACCATCAGCACCAACACAGCGGCTGGAAGCTCACCACCAAATGCGACGGCGCCAGAGAGCGCACCAAGAAGTGCGACCGTGATGAGATCGAGCGCGCGCTCCAAGACCACGGTGCCAACACCGCGACCAAACGAGGGGCCTCCATTGCGCTTCAGAAGCCACGCGCGATAGAAGTCACCAATCTTTGCGGGCAGCACGACGTTGACCCAGAAAGAGAGTGCGAGGATCTCAATCGCGGCACGACGCGAGATTGAGAGGTTCACCACACTGAGAAGTTCGCGCCATCGCAGTCCACGAAGGAGCAGCGTGGCGAGTGTTGCCGCAAGCGCTGCAACCAGCGCGAGTGGATTCGCGGATCCGATCAGTGTTGCAACTTGATCAAGGTTGAACGCGCTCGCAGCGCGCCAGAGTCCAACCAGCAGGACCACGGTAAAGAGAAGTCCTGCGATCGTTGAGGGACGCCGTATCCGCTCGCCAATGCTGAACGAGGTTTTCGCCTCGCTCATTCCGTCTCGCCGATCATCCCTGCTCGCCGTAGGTGACGCCGGGCTTGATGCGTCGGTTTCCACGTGTCGCATTGATCACTTTGACAAACGGCATCACCAAGCGCGCGAGCAGCGCACTACGACCAGTGATGAGTTCATGCGGCGCAGCGAGCGCCGCGCGCATCAGTGCTGGCGTTGATGGATCGCCAGCGAGCACCGTTGCTGCGTTTCCAATCTCCATGATGCTGTGCGCATCTGACGATGCAACGCTCGGAATCCCGTGTGTTGCCGCAAGCGCTGCTGCACGCGCGTTGCCACCAGGCGTCCACAGTCGCGCGTTCCACCCTTCAATCCAGTCAACGAGCGTGATGAGTTCTGCATGTTCTTCCTTGAGGAGTAGCGAGCCGCGTGTGCCGTCAAACGGGTGCGGAATTCCAACGAGGCCGCCTTGCTCACGAATCGCTGCGATGGCCTCCGCCGGCGGGAGTCCAACCTTGATGGGTCGCTCAATGAAGAGCGCGATCATGTCACCATCACGCGTGCGCACTTCGGAACCAACAAGGACGGTGATGCCGGGGATCTGCGCGTCACGTGCCCGTTGTGCGCCGTCAACGCGATCATGATCGGTGATTGCGAGATGGGTGATGCCGCGAGCTGCAGCGGCGCGCGTGAGCGCGATGGGATCGCTCAGTGAGTCAAAGCTGGACGAAGAGTGGGAGTGGAGGTCAACGAATGCCTTAGGGGCACCCTCCTGCGGCCAGCCTTCGCGCTGGAGCAGAGGCACGGATCAGGCTTGTGACGTCAGCGACTTGGCGAAGACGTCAAAGTGCTCGAGCGCAATCCCTGTCCCCTTCGCCACGCAGCTCAGCGGATCTGGTGCCACATGGGCGGCAACGCCGGTTACGTTGGTGATGAGGCGGTCAATGTTGCGTAGCAGCGCGCCGCCGCCCGAGAGGACGATCCCCTTGTCGATGATGTCTGCACTGAGCTCTGGTGGCGTCTGCTCGAGCACGCCACGGATGGCGTCGGTGAGGTTTCGCAGCGGCACCTCCATCGCCTCCGTGATCTCCGTTGAGGTGAT
>DMUR01000026.1 GCA_003476885.1 Chloroflexota bacterium | reverse complement strand
ATCAACTTGTCATCGGCGAGGCGCTTGAACATCTCCGCAGCCGCCTGCTTGCTCACTTCAAGGTCTTTTGCAACCAGTGAAGGGGTGACACCTTCTGCATCGGGGTGCGAGCGGAAGGTGAGGATGTACTCCTGCGCGGCGGCCGAGAGGGCCGCACGAGTGGATCCTGCGCGCGTTGTGGAGACCATGGGTGAATCCTACCCCGCGTCCTGCATAAACCCTGCGTCACGCGCCACCCACGGTCGCGGTGAGAGTCGCCCACTCCAGGAGAGGAGCGCGGCGCAAACATAGGCGGAGGCCCAGATCAGCGCCACCACGAGACCGACCCCTTCTGTTGACGGGAGTGGGAGCCCAAACGTGGCGGCGAGAGACCAGGGGAGGGCGATAACCAGCAGGGCAACGCTGCCGCGGGTACCCGACCAGGCGACACGCGGCGCGAGCATCAAGAGGCCAAAGAGAAGCAACTCAACTGCAACTCCGGGGAGGAGCGGCTCGGCGGCGAGGAGCGGAGCCCATGCAACAAGTGCATTGAAGAGTCGCCACTCCACTCGCGGCCACTCCGCAACCGTGCCGCCCTCCGCACTTCCAGTTGCTGCCGCATACGACGGACGTGACGGTCGTGTGTCCCGACGAACTGGTCGTTTCCCACGCGCCCGGTACTCCGCACCGTGCTTTCGCGGGTCTGCATACTCTTTTGGATTGACGCGCCAGTACGTTCCAGAGTCTGCTCCAACCCACTGCGCACCGTCCCACACCTGATCTCCATCACTCGCACTGGTTCCGTCATAGGTGGTGGAGCCGGGCCGCGCACGTGGCCGCTCCGCATCGCTATCTCGCACTGTCTCTTGAGCCACCGTGGCGCGACGCGGGCGTGGTCGCGGGGGCGGCGCAGGGCGTGCCGTCGCTGGGCCGTGTCGATTCGCCGCGAGCGCTTCGGCGAGCGCCACTTCGTAGGCTTCCGTCAATCGGGCGAACGCCGCAGGCATTGACTTCCCACCAACCGCATCAGGGTGCAGCGATTTCGCAAGGTTTCTATAGGCGCGCTTCACACTCTCCACGGTTGGCGCGGGTGTGAGGCCGAGCACCTGCCATGCGTCGCCCGCTCGCATCCGCGCCGGCAACACCGTTAGCTCAAACGAAGCGCGTCAAAGGCGCTCGTCGCCTCTGCACGAGCGATTGCCGAACCGCCGCGCGGATCTGGGAGCTGCACCGTCCGATGAAGTTCGAGTGTTGTGGAACTCGCAACCGCGGCGCCGGCGGCACGTAGCGCTGCAACAGTCGCAACGCGACCAGCACGCGCGGCGGCATCACCATCGTCGGTGTGCAGTGCGATCCCAATCCCTGGCGCGCCAACGAGGCAGAGGCCTTCGGCCCCCTGTTTTGCCACCACGACCCCGTCTCCGCCACGGATGAGATCGGTGTCAAGGAATCCTCCGCCTGCAATAAGGCGCGGGTGCGCGATCGCCGCGGCGCGCACGCGCTGCAACGCTGCGGTGAGATCAGAGGAGAGTCCAGCCGCTTCTGGGTTTGCCCAGCGGCGTGCCCCTTCGGCGGCAACGTGCAGCGGCACGGCGTAGGTTGGAATCGCGCAGCCATCCATCCCCCACGGCGCGGCGTTCAAATCTGTGCCGAGCAGCTCCCCCACCACAGCGCGAAGGCGCTGCTGAACTGGATGCTGATAGTCGTCATAGCCACGTCCATCAACACCGAGCGCTTTCGCGAGCATGAGCAGAGAGAGGTGCTGGCCAGAGCACATGTGCTGCAGCAGGGTCCCACTTGAGCCGCTGCGAATCGGCGAGGGGCGGCCGTGCACGAGGAGATCAACGTCAAGTTCGTAGCGCCGGACCATCTCCTCAGCAACCGCAACATGCTCCTCAGAACCGGAGTGACTTGCTGAAGAGAGCGCAACCGCTTCGCTGTTCACTTCGCCGCCGGATGACTCCACCGCCATCAGCACCGCCACCGCGGTGAACGGCTTGATTGCCGATCGGAGCGAGACAAGGCGATCAGCGGCGCCGAGGGACGCGCGCACCAATCCCCCGTCTCCAACAACGACCACGTCACCGCGGTGCTGCGCCTCAACGATCTCACCCCGAACCACCTGGACGAGCACGGGGGCGACGGGGTCAACACCGATCGGCGTGCCACCCGCTGCAGCGGCAGACATTAGGCGAGTCCGAGCGCGGCGTCGACCTCCGAGAGTCCGCGGTCGATCACGTCAAAGGCGAAGTCCAACTCTTCGTCGCTGATGTTGAGCGGAGGGTTCGTGAAGAAGCCGTTCCAGCGGACGATTGTGTACAGCCCGTTGGCGCGGAAGAACTTCCCGAGTGCAGCCATCTCTGGCACCGTCTCGTTGAACCCCGCGATCGGCGTTCCGCTCTTCGGATCTCGCACCAGCTCCATGATCCCGAAGAGCCCGATGTTTCGGATCGGTCCGACGCACGGGTGCTTCGCCTTCGCTCGCTCATGGTGCGCGCGCAGCTTCTTGCCGCTCTCCGCTGCACGTTCAATCAAACCATCCTCTTCGTACACATCAATTGTCGCGAGCGCCGTGGCGCAGGCGAGCGGATGACTGTTGTACGTGAGCCCTGCGCCGAAGACCTTTTCGGCGAAGTGATCCGCAATGTGGCGGCGCATCCCGAGCGCACCAAGCTGGACGTAGGCGCTCGTGAGCCCCTTCGCCATGGTGATCATGTCTGGCACCACGCCCCAGTGATCAATGGCGAACCATTTCCCGGTGCGACCGAATCCGCCCATCACCTCGTCGGCGATCAGGAGAATTCCGTAGCGGTCGCAGATCTCGCGCATCCCCTGCATGTAGCCGTCTGGCGGAATGAGGATGCCGTTCGTGCCAACCACGCTCTCGATAATGATCGCAGCAACGGTGTGTGGCCCTTCAAACTTGAGGATTTTCTCTGTCTCTGCGAGCACTTCTGCGGCTGGTCGCGGCGCGTCTGCACCGAACTCGTGGAAGTCTGGAATACGGAAGACGCCGGGCATACCTGGCTCCGTGAACCAGCGACGCGGATCACCCGTCGCCGTAAGCGCCCCCGACGTGCCACCGTGATACGAGCGGTATCTCGCAGCAATCTTGTGACGTCCAGTGA
>DMUR01000078.1:38732-42414 GCA_003476885.1 Chloroflexota bacterium | reverse complement strand
GGTTCGGCCGTCAGCGCAACACGAAGCGCGGTTCCGCCCACGATTGAACAGGCGGCACTGGAAATCGCGATCAGGAGCGCCGCAAAGAGCGGAGCGATCGTTCGGCGGATCATGCCGTGAGCTGGTCGTATCCCGCCGCGTCAAGGAGCAGGCTCAGCTCCGCTGGGTCGCCAAGCTGAATCTCTAGGAGCCAGCCAGAGCCGTATGGGTCCGCGTTGATCGACTCTGGCGCAGTAGAAAGCGCTTCGTTACGCGCCAGTACGCTGCCAGAGATTGGGCTGAAAAGATCGCTGACCGCCTTCACCGATTCAACCGCGCCGAAGACGGCAAACTGCGTAAGCGTAGCCCCCACTTGAGGGAGGTCAACGAAGACGACATCGCCTAATTCGTTAGCCGCGTGCGCAGTGATCCCGATCACGGCACGATCTCCCTGGACGCGAACCCACTCATGCTCTTTTGAGTAGCGAAGTTCGGCTGGTGAAGTCATCATCTTCCTCCTATGCTCTCGCGGTTCCGATCGAGCCCTTCGGCACAAATGGTACGCCAGTCACCACCGCGGCGACTCGCTCTCCACGAATGAGCACGTCGAGTGGTTCACCCACTGGGTATGGTGATGCGGACGCGTCGAGATCAGCGAGTGCGATCGGGTAGCCGAGCGTTGGCGAGTGCGTCCCCGAGGTGATGTGCCCGATCAGGCCCCCATCAGGTTGATGCACTTCATACCCGTGGCGTGCGATCCCTCGGCCAGTGATCTTCAAACCAACGAGTGCCCGTCCGGCACGCGCCCCTGCGGCGGCACGTGCGGTAAGGGCTGCGTCGCCAACGACACCCTCTCCCTTGTTGAACTTGACGACTCGCCCGAGTCCAACATCAAACGGGGTGAGCTCTTCACGCAGCTCGTTCCCGAAGAGTGGCATCCCCGCCTCTAGCCGCAGCGTGTCCCGCGCACCAAGCCCGATCGGCTGCGGCGCAGGTGATCCCGATGTGCCAGGCGTAAGGAGTGCGCGCCAAAGGGGAACCGCACGATCCGCGGGGAGATAGAACTCAAATCCGTCTTCACCGGTGTAGCCCGTACGCGCAACGAGGAGCGGTATTCGCGTGCCGCCAATGAGCACCTCACCGCTGCGGCAGGCATAGTTTCGTAGCGCACGAACCGCGTCGGCTTCCTTAGCGTCAAACAGACTGGCGACAAGGTCGCCGCTTTGCGGTCCTTGAACCGCGATCATGGCGGTTGAGGCGCTCTCGTCAGAAACGTTCGCGGTGGTGCCGATCCGTTGGGCGAGGAGCGCGGCAACACGCTCTGCGTTAGACGCGTTTGCCACAACGAGCCACTCCTCGTCCGCAACGCGGTAGACCAACAGGTCATCAATCATCCCGCCTGACTCATTCACAGCGATGCTGTACTGCGCCCGTCCAGGATTCAGTGCGGAAGGGAGCGAGACGAGGGCCCGGTCAAGTGCCGCGCCTGCATGCGGGCCACGAACCCAGATCTCTCCCATGTGGCCAAGATCAAAGACTCCGACGCTCGCTCGCACGGCTCGATGCTCCTCAATGACACCCGCGTACTGCACTGGCATCTCCCATCCAGCGAAATCAACCATGCGGGCCCCAAGGTTGAGATGCTCCTCAAAGAGAGCGGTGCGACGCATCAGGTCAGTGTGAGGGCGTCATACGCGCGTTGGACAAGCGCACTCTCTGTTTGAAAGTCCAAGAGGGCAACCGCTTCGTCCATCGGCACCCAGCGCAACTCTTCAAACTCTTGGTCGTATGCGTCAAAGCTGCCACCCACCTGCTCCATCAGGTAGTAGTGCACCGTCTTTTCAATGCGCTCACCAGTGCGGACAAACGAGTACGAGATTGCGGCGAAGTACGAGAGGATGCGCACCTCAAGTCCCGACTCCTCCCGGACCTCGCGCAGGGCGGTCTCCTCGCGCGTCTCCCCCTCTTCGGGGGTCCCCTTCGGGAGCGACCAGACGTATCCGTCGCGCTCTCGGCGACGTCGACCAACGACGATCTCTGGCCTCCCCCCAACGGCACGAATAACCAGCCCCCCCGCGGAGACGGCGGTGCGCTTCGTCAGCGGCATAGATGCTCCTGTCTCATCTGGCTCTGGCCCCCTAAGGAGCGCCTCATTACGTCAATGGTAGCCCTTCGTGAAGGGGCGTATGGTGTGGCGGCGCGCTACGCTACTTGAAGCCGTGGAGCGGCAATGAACGAGAGGAGGGGCTGTGACTGATCGAGCGCGCACGCGCACGAGTCTCGGCGCTGGTCTACCGGATCGGATCGCACTTGAGCGCCTCCCAGCACCAGCAACGCCATGGGATCAACTCCCGTTCGTCCTCAAAATCCTCATTGAAGGGGCTGCGCGAAAAGCGGGGAACGGATTTGTCCGTGAAGAAGATATTCATGCATACCTCGCATGGAAGCCCGGCGCCGCGGCGGCGTCCTCAGGCGACGAGCGTGAGCTTCCCTTCTCTCCTGCACGCGTCGTGCTTCAGGACTTCACGGGCGTCCCAGCAGTGGTTGACCTGGCAGCACTCCGCGATGCGGCGCGTGAGCTTGGCATTGACCCTGAACGCATCAATCCTCAGGTCCCCGCTGATCTTGTGATTGACCACTCGGTACAGGTTGATCGATGGGCCACCCCGGAAGCACTCGAACAGAACGTGACAAGAGAGTACGAACGCAATGCCGAGCGGTACCAGCTACTCCGTTGGGCTCAAGGCGCATTTGATACGTTCCGCGTTGTTCCCCCAGGTGCCGGAATCGTGCACCAGGTAAATCTTGAGAGCCTTGCGACCGTGGTTCGTGTGGAGGAGATTGACGGGGCGCCGCTCGCCTTCCCAGATACCTGTGTCGGCACCGACTCGCACACCACAATGATTTCGGGGCTCGGAGTCCTTGGTTTCGGCGTCGGCGGAATTGAAGCGGAGGCGGTACTCCTCGGCGAGCCGCTCTTCTCTCCGCTGCCAAAAATCGTCGGGCTCAAGCTCACAGGGAAGCTCCCTGCGGGGACCACGGCGACCGACCTTGTCCTCACCGTAACCGAGCGACTCCGCGCTCATGGTGTGGTCGGCGCATACATAGAGGCATTCGGTGACGGCCTCTCCACCGTCTCCCTCGCCGATCGAGCGACCATCGCCAATATGTCGCCAGAGTTCGGCGCCACGACGACGCTCTTCCCGATTGACGAGATCACCCTTGACTACCTTCGCGTGACTGGTCGCGAGAGCGCGCAGATTGCGTTGGTTGAGACGTATGCCAAGGCGCAGGGCCTCTGGCGAGTCAGTGGGCAGGAGCCGCTCTACGACGAGGTGGTTGAGATCAGCCTTGGGGAGATCGTTCCGTCGCTCGCCGGACCTAAGCGACCGCAGGATCGAGTCTCCCTCCCCGATCTCGGGAAGGGCTTTGAGGAGAGCTACCCAGATCGCGCTGGATCGAAGGCGCACAGCGCCACGGTAGGGGGGGCAAGGATGCGCGATGGCGCGGTTGCGATCGCTGCGATCACCTCATGTACCAATACTTCAAACCCGTCGGTGATGATCGCCTCCGGTCTCCTCGCGAGGAACGCGGTGGCGCGCGGGATGCGGGTGCCAGCATGGGTGAAGACGAGCCTCGCCCCAGGGTCGCGTGTCGTCACCGCATACCTAGAGCGCGCTGGGCTTCTGGAACCGCTCGCCAC
>DMUR01000078.1:35257-38652 GCA_003476885.1 Chloroflexota bacterium | reverse complement strand
TGGAGCGTGAAGAGCTCCTCGTTGCTGCAGTCCTCTCAGGGAATAGAAACTTTGAAGGGCGCATTCACCCGGCGGTGCGGGCCGCCTACCTCGCCTCCCCGCCACTCGTGGTCGCCCTCGCGTTGGCGGGCAACGTGGTGACGAACCTTGACCAGGATCCGGTCGGCAACGATCGAGACGGCTCCCCTGTGTACCTGCGCGATATCTGGCCCGCGGACGAAGAGATTGCAGAAGCGGTCGCCGCAGCGGCGGATGCCGCCCTCTACAAGAATAGTTATGCGGATCTCTTTGCAGGCGACGCTCGATGGCGGGCGTTAACCGTGCCAACCGGTCGCACCTACGACTGGGATCCAGCCTCCACGTACATCGCCCGCCCAGCATTCACCGAGAACATCCCCGCCACCGCCTCCCCCATCGCCGATGTCCACAACGCGCGTGCGCTCCTCCTCCTCGGTGACTCCGTCACCACCGATCACATTTCGCCAGCGGGATCAATCCGCGCCGACTCCCCTGCTGGCCGCTGGATGATTGAACGCGGGGTTGCTGTTGGTGACTTCAACTCTTATGGAGCACGCCGTGGCCATGACCAGGTGATGATGCGCGGAACCTTCGCCAACACGCGCCTCCGCAACGCACTCGCAGGAGGCAAGGAGGGGCCGCTCACTAAACATCTTCCGAGCGGCGAACTCCTCGCAGTCGCTGACGCGGCAGCTCGCTACAAGGAGCAGGGAACGCCGCTGATCATCATCGCGGGGAAGGAGTACGGCTCTGGCTCAAGTCGAGACTGGGCTGCAAAGGGGACGCAGATGCTCGGCGTCCGCGCCGTGATCGCCGAATCATATGAGCGCATCCATCGTTCCAATCTGATCGGCATGGGCATCCTGCCGCTGCAGTTCCTCCCCGGCGAGAGCGCCACGAGCCATGTCCTGGATGGCAGCGAGCGGTTCACGATTGAAGGTCTCACCGCGATCAGTCCTCGTGGTCGCGTGACGCTTCAGGTCACCTCAAGCGGCGCTGACGACACCCTTACGGACAAGACGCGATCCATTGGACTCATCGTCCGTCTGGATGGTCCAATGGAACTTGCAACCTACCGCGAAGGTGGCATCATGCCGGCGGTTCTGCGAAGGATGGCGAAGCAGTAACGCAAAACGTGGTGGGCGATACTGGACTCGAACCAGTGACCTCACGGATGTGAACCGTGCGCTCTAACCAACTGAGCTAATCGCCCGAGGAGTGGATTCTAGACGAATCCTCTACGGATCTGCGTGTTTCTAGAGGAGGCGGCGCAGGAACTGCAGCAGGATCATCACCACAATCGGAGAGAAGTCGATTCCTGCAGTGGCTGGGAGGATTCGACGGACCGGCCCGAGGATCGGCTCACTCATGTCAATCAGTATTCGGGAGACGCGCCCGGTCCCAGAACGGTCGACCCATGAGACCAGCACACGCGCGAGCACAACAAACCAGAGTGTCTGCAGAATCAGATCGATCGCGAGTAGCGGGGTGAAGCCCATAAAGAAAGGTTACCCGCGCGCGCCGAAGAGTGCGCTGCCGAGCCGGACCTGCGTCGCACCCTCCTCAATGGCGACCTCAAAATCGCCACTCATCCCCGCTGAAAGGAGCGGGCCGATGGTTAGGCCGGCTTCCGCCGCTGTCGCTCGAAGTGCGGTGGCATAGGAGGCGAATGCGGCAACGCTGCGCCGTGCTTCAGCCTGGTCGTCCGTGAGACGACCGATCATCATCAGCCCGTCGATCACCACGTTGGTGCCGCGAAGAAGCTCTGCCACGTCAGGCAGCGCTTCACGCAGCTCCGCAGGTGCGAAACCAGCCTTTGCGGGGTCCTCATCACTGTTTACCTGCAGCGCAATGGAGATCACTCCTGGGGCGTCCTTGCAGGCGGTGACCACCTTCACCAGAAGATCCATGCGGTCAACAGAGGTAATGCGATCGGCCACAGCGAGCGCACGGCGCAGCTTATTGCTCTGGAGTGGTCCGATGAGTTCCCAATGAGTCTCAGCCTTCGGACGAAGGAGGGCGACGGCTGCGCGCTTCTCTTCAAGCTCCTGTACGCGATTCTCGCCAAAGTGACGCTGGCCAGCATCAATCATCTCGGCCACGCGTTCGGCAGAAACCCCCTTGCTCACGGCAAGGAGTGCGCAGCTATCCGGCGCACGGCCAGCGCGCTCCTCAGCGGCGCGAATCTGGGCGCGAAGGGTTGCAAGCTGCTCAGCAGCGGAGCGCATTGACGGCTAGGAGCGGCGACGGAGGAAGGCGGGAATCTCCAGCTCGTCACTCGGGACTGGCGATGGGGTCACACCAGCATCAGCTCCTTGAACAGCGTCTCCAGACGGCTGTGCAACGGCTGGGTGCGTGAGCGGAGTCCAGGTTGGTGTCGCTGAAGGCTGGGCCGCTGGGGCCGCGCCAGCTGCGGGTGCTGCTCTGAAAGAAGGTGCGGTGGCTTCCGTGGTTGCGCTCCAACGCGGCGTCGCGTCGTCAGCGCCACCATACGGGTACTCAGAGCGCTGTAGCGCGGCAGCGGATGACTGGCTGCGTGCGTTCCCTGCGAATCCTGTCGCAATCACCGTGATCTGGACTTCGTCCGCAAGCGTCTCATCGAGCGACGTACCGAAGATGATGTTCGCCTCTGGATCGGCGCGCTCTGTAATGTGATTGATCGCCTCATTCACTTCGTGCAGCGTCACCGTGGAGGATGCGGCGACGTTCACCAGCACGCCTGTCGCACCCTGAATATCAAGTTCGAGAAGCGGCGACAGGATTGCGAGTTCCGCAGCGGCTCGGGCGCGGTTCTCACCGCTGGCACGTCCGATTCCCATCAGTGCAGAGCCAGCCTCTTTCATGATGCTCCGCACATCCGCGAAGTCGAGATTGATGATCCCCGGAACGGTGATCACGTCGCTCACCCCTTGGACGGCCTGGCGGAGGACGTCGTCGGCAATTCTGAAGGAGTCTTCCATTGAGGTTTGTCGACTCACGACGCTGAGGAGTCGCTCATTTGGGATCACAATGAGGGTGTCAACGTACTTGCGTAGCTCTTCTGCCGCGGCGTGGGCGACGGCTGCACGTCGCTTCCCTTCAAACTCGAACGGCTTGGTGACGATACCGATCGTCAGCGCGCCGAGATCCTTGGCGACTTTTGCGACCACTGGGGCCGCTCCAGAACCGGTGCCACCCCCCATTCCTGCGGTGACGAAGACGAGGTCGGAGCCGTCAAGCGCCTTGCGGAGGTTCTCTAGATCTTCATGCGCCGCGCGCTCGCCAACTGCGGAGTCGCCGCCAGCGCCGAGGCCGCGAGAGATCGCATCACCAATGCGGATGCGGGTGGGGGCGTGGGATTTAACGAGCGCCTGCGCATCGGTGTTCACCGCAATGAA
>DMUR01000078.1:29704-35182 GCA_003476885.1 Chloroflexota bacterium | reverse complement strand
CGCAAAGTTTTCAGTCTGCGAAGCCATCGGCCTCTCCCTCCGCTTACTGCCGAACGTCGACCGCGCCACAGGGTCTCCCCTGCCGTCGCGACCGCCCTCCCGTCGGCTTGCCGAAGTGTAGCAGCGTCCTCAGGGATCTAGAAGGGCGTGCCGCGGTGAGTCCGCGTCGGGCCCACGGAGGGGTCCGCGTCAGTTCGGAAGGGGTTAGCCGCGGAGGCGAGAGAGGAGGTTCTTGAAGCCGCCCGCGATCCGGCCGCCAAGTCCAGCCTGAGGCTCCTCGGCGATACCGATCTCACCCATGCTTCGTGCAACCCACGAGAAGAGTCCGAGGGTCGCGGCGCTAGATGGACCCTGGAAGTCATCAAGGATGCCGAGCAGCGGCCCATCCGGAGCTGCAACACGGACTGGGGCCTTCAGGATATCCCGCGCGAGCGTCGTGATCCCATCGAGCTGAGATCCGCCACCCGTCAGAACGACGCCAGCGCTCGTCGCCTCAGGTCCTGCAACGGCAATCACGCCGGCAATAAGCTCAAACATCTCACTCATGCGCGACTCAATGATGCGCGCGAGCTCGATTCGCTCAATTCGACGTCCACCCGGTTCGTTTGGCACCGTGTACTGCTCGCTCACGCTCACGGTGCGTAGATCGCAGGTTCCGTAGTTGATCTTCAACTCTTCGGCGGCGGCGATGCTCGTCTTGAGGCCAATCGCAACATCGCGTGTCACGAAGGCGGCCCCGATCGGCAGGACGGCGCTGTGCACAACAGCGTTGTTGTGGAAGATCGCGATGTCACACGTCTCCGCGCCAATGTCCACGAGCACCGTTCCTAGCTCACGCTCGGTGTCAGTGAGCGTCAACTCAGATGCGGCGAGAGAGGACGGTACGTAGTCGTCAACGGCGATGCCGGCCGCCTGCACGCACTTCTCCAGGTTCTGGATTGCGGTTGCGCCAGCGGTGATCAGGTGAGCGCGCGCTTCGAGCCGGAAGGCGACCATGCCGCGTGGCTGCTGAATCCCCTCTTGGCCATCGACAATGTACGAGGAGGGAAGTACATGCAGCAGCATGCGTGATCCTGGCACCTGAACGGCGCGACAGACTTCAAGGACGCGATCCACGTCGTCATCACGGATCTCTCGATCTGGATTTGAAACGGCGACCTGCCCACTGGAGTTCTGTCCTTCCACATGGCTGCCCGATACCGAGATGGTCGCGTGTTCAATGTGGTAGCCAGAGAGTCGCTCCGCCGCATCAACCGCCGCCTTGATTGCGGCACCGGTCTTCTCAATGTCCGTCACCACGCCCTTACGCATGCCCGTGTTGACCGCGGTCCCCTTGCCAACGACGGTGATGGAGCCGCCGTCCCCACCAATGTGGGCAATGCCGCAGCTCACCTTTGAGGTGCCGATGTCAATTACGGCAATCGTCGCGTAGCGCTCATCCATGCGTCCACCCCCACTCACTTTGCCGACCTCGTTGCGCTGATCATAGCGGGGTGCTGGAGGGGGCGGCGATGCGCGGTCACGGGAGGAGCGGGCTCGGCGACACAGATGGGGAGGGCGGCGGAGGTGGTCGCACCCCAGGATCCGTGAAGGTCCCAGCCTGACCGTCAGCCAGAATCACCCATCCCACGCCCCGCTCTCGGTTCGCGAGAAGGCTGCGGAGGAGGCGTACCTGCCCTGGCAGCATCTCGACTGGCCGGATGGTTGCTGAATAGATGCCGAAGACGGCGTTCCAGGTGAAGCCCTCTCCAACCCCTTGGAGCAGGTAGCCGTACTGCGGGTCGCGCTGAATCGTGAGCTGAAGTGCGCTACTCCCAAGGTCTGCTGGGGTGAGCGACGCGAGCCGAGTGACGATATCGAGATCGAGAGGACTGATCACCTCGCCGACCTCAACGAACGGAACGGTCGTCGCGTCGACAACAAGTGGGAGGGAGGCGGCGGCTTCTGCGCCGCGCGCGGAGAGGAGTGGTGAGTCGATCCGCCCAAGGATCTGACCTGAGCCGCTCACAAGAAGTGTCTCGCTCCCCCGCTGCCAGCGCAGCAGGAGTGGGGTCTCGCGAATCTCAATACGCAGCTCCCCAGGAATGCCAATGCGGGCCTGAGCACGTGCGACAAACGGGAGTGCCTCAATGGCGCGCTCGGTCGCTAGGAGATCTATTCCGAGGAGGTTCTCCCCCGCGCTGATTCCAGCAAGTTCTGAGACCGCCTCTTCGTTGAGCATCGCAAGGCCCGTGATCTTTACCTCATCAACGATGAGGCGACCGCTGGCAGCGAGTGCGGGAGGCGCCACAAACGCCGCGGCCAAGAGCAGCACGAGGCTGAAACGGCGCAGTAGAAGCATGGACTCTGGTCGAAGCCTGCGGCGTCGATCGGAGCGCTGCTTCGATGGAGTGGAGTCCTTCTCGCGCCGCTCCAGCAGCCGCACACCAGCATCCGCTCCAGCCCTCCGACGCTGTCCACCGAGTCCAGGACGAACGCCAAGTGGTGCTTCGCCGGGAGCGAATGGACGAGCGCCACTCGTTGGTCGGCGCCCCTTCTTGCTGCGTTCGCTCATCGCCCGGCCTGCCGCTGCGCGAGTGCAGTACGCACAAGATGCAGTGAGAGATCGGCAAAACTCATCCCCGACGCGATAATCAGTGCTGGGAAGAGCGAGATCGGGGTAAAGCCTGGGAAGGTGTTTACCTCCGAGATGTACCACTCCCCTGTGTGCGCGCCTGATGCGCGCATCAAGAAGTCCATCCGCGCGAGGCCTCGACCGCCAAATCCGCGGAAGAGGCTGATCGCCGAACTGTGCAACTCATCCCGAAGCGCGTCACTGATCTCTGGGCTGACCGTCGTCCGTGAGACGCCGTTCGCATACTTCGCGTCATAGTCGTAAAACTCACGACCAGGGAACACTTCACCAGGACCAAACGCACGCACCGAACCATCGGGAGATTCAAGGAGCGCAATCTCAAGCTCTCTCGGATGGTCGAGGTACGGTTCAAGGAGGGCTCGCGCTCCAAACTGCAGCGCTAGGTCAACGGCCGCCCCCCACTCTTCGCGGCGACGCGCGATGCGCATGCCAATGGACGAGCCGTGGGCCGCCGGTTTTCCGATTAGCGCACCCCCCTCACTCTCACGGGCGGCGAACGCTGCAATTCGTGAGAGTGTCGCCTCTCGGTTGTTCGTCCACTCTTCCGCCGTGACGATGGAGTGCGGAAGTGTGGGCACGTTGAGTGTGCTCGCAAGACGCTTGAACGCGTCTTTCTCCATACCGAGTCGAGCGGCGGCAGGTGCGGCACCAACGTAGGCGACGCCAGCAGCGGCAAGCGCCTCCTGAACGACTCCCGACTCATCACCAGGGCCGTGCAGCGCAGGAATGTATACAGCGTCCGGCTGTTCACGCAACATCTCAGCAAGAAGTTCGGCAAGCGGCCGAAGTGGCGCGTCCGTGAGCGACGCTGCGCGACGCTCGGTCGTGTACTCGCTTGGGAGGCGCTCACCCCGAAGGTGACCCTCTGGCAGCAGCGCGGCGAGTCCTTCACGCGTGATCAGCAGCTGATCAACGGAGAGGCCCTCCTCCATCAGGGCTGACGCGATCGCGCTTCCAGAGACGACCGAGATCTCCGCTTCGGCACTCAGGCCCCCGTAGAGGATCACCACGCGTGGGAACGTTTCGCGCGAGCTCACGCAGGCTCCTCACCAATGAACTGAATCTCCGACTCCAGAGTCAGCCCCGCGTGTTGCTGGACCTCACGAATGCAGAGGTCGTGCAACTCACGAATCGCCGCAGCCGTGGCGCCGCCGCGATTCAGAATCCAGTTGGCATGCATCGTTGAAACCTCAGCCCCGCCGATCGTGCGGCCCTTGAGGCCAGCCGCCTCAATCAGCGCGCCTGCGCTCGGCCCCGCTGGCGGATTGCGGAAGACACTCCCCGCGCTTGGGATGCCGAGCGGTTGATGCTCACGACGCCATCGCCGAATCTCTTCAAGGCGTGCCTTGATCTCCGTCGGCTCGCCTGCGTGTAGCAGCATGGTGGCACCAAGGACCACCTCTCCACGCCCAACCTCCTCTTTGAATCGTGAGTGCCGATACGAAAGGTTGAGGGCATCAGCAGTGATCTCCTCTTCACCTACGTCTGGCCGCATGATCGCCACCCGCTGGAGGATCTGCGACATCTCACCGCCATGCGCACCCGCGTTGGCCCAGACTGCACCCCCGAGATTTCCTGGAATCGCCAGAGCAAATTCGGCACCGGTGAGGCCCGCGTCAGCGGCGAGCGTGGAGAGTTTGGCCATGGAGAGCCCAGAGTCGGCGTTGATCGTTCCCGCACCTGCGTCGATCGTGACGCCAGCACTTCGGTTCAGCAGGACGATTCCTCGAATCCCGGCGTCACTAACAACCACGTTGCTCCCGCGTCCGAGAATCCTGAGCGGCCACCCCTTGCTCTGTGCAAGGCGAACCACCCCGCGGAGTGTGAATCGATCACGCACCGTGATGAGAAGGTCCGCCGGCCCGCCAACGCGCATCGTCGTGTGCTCAGCAAGGAGCGCGTCGCGCTCTGCACGCAGCCCCACTCTTCGCTCAAGTTCACGTGCGGCCTCGTCTCTCGCGCCCCACGTTGTCTCGGTCATCCACGCCTCCCGAGGCGCAGCAAGATCTCCGCGATCTCCTCAGCGGACCCTGGTCGGGCGAGTGACGCCGCAGCTGCGCCAACTCGTTGACGAACGGAGGCTTCGGACATCTGCGCCACTTCTCGTTGAAGGAGTTCAGGAGTGAGCGCCGCGTCATCAATCACGATCGCTCCACCCACCGCTGCAAGTTCTTTTGCGTTAGCACGTTGGTGGCCCCCCGCATACGGATACGGCACGATGATGGAAGGAAGGCCAAGTGCCGCCGCCTCCGCAAGTGTTGATGCACCAGCACGGCCGAGGAGAAGATCTGCTGAGATGAGGGCATCCTCCATTGCACCACCCTGGAGAAAGCGCACGGGCCTATAGCGCGACTTCAACGCCTCAGGGAGTGCCGCACGAATCGCTTCGGCACGATCGAGTCCGTCTGCCGCAACATGCAACACCTGCCACTGACGAAGGAGTTCGGGGAGGGAGCCTGCGAGTGCGCCTTCAAACCGCAACACACGCTGTGAGCCACCGAAGACGAGAAGGAGCGGCGCATCTGGAGTGATGCCGAGTCGGCCGCGTGCGGCGCTGCGATCACGCCCTTCAAAGCTTCGCACTGGTGTACCTGTCACGTACGTGTTGGGTCGGTTCCATGGTGCCTGCTCTGCGGTGGAGGGCCACGCGACGGCGCGCGCAGAGGCGAGCGGTGCAACGAGGCGATTGCTTCGCCCCGCCTGCACATTCCCCTCCCAGATCAGGCTAGGCGTCCTTGTCACCGCTGCGGCGAGCAGCGCAGGGATCGCAATGTAGCCACCAGTTGAGAAGAGGACATCCGGTCGAACGCGGCGCAAGTAGCGGATCGCTTGTGGGATTGACC
>DMUR01000078.1:28808-29633 GCA_003476885.1 Chloroflexota bacterium | reverse complement strand
GAGGAGCGTCAGCGGGTATCCCTCAGTCGGGATGATCTCGCGTTCAATGCCGCGCTGGCCGCCGAGCCAGTGAATCTCAGCGTCTGGTCGTTGACGTTGGAGCGTACGAGCTACGGCGAGGCCCGGAAAGAGGTGCCCCCCCGTACCGCCGCCCGCGATCACCACGCGCATGGATCCCTCCGATCTCTTGAGCCCCCATCGTCTCACGCGAGACTGAGAGGAGCAGTCCAATGGCGCACATCAAGACGAAGAGTGACGAGCCGCCCTGCGAAAGTAGTGGGAGCGGGATCCCAGTCACAGGAAGAATTGCGAGAACAACGCCAATGTTCAAGAACGCCTGTCCACAGATCCAGACCACGATCCCAGTTGCCAGAAGTGCTCCGAAGGTGTCCGGGGCACGTCGTGCGACCCGCAGACCTCGAAGCGCAATCGCAATGAATGCACCGATCACCACCACCGCACCCAAGAAGCCGAACTCCTCGCCAACCACCGCAAAGATGTAGTCATTCCACGCGTACGGGATGATCACTCCACCCGGCTGCTGTGACGTCCCAATGCCAGTGCCAAAGATGCCCCCATTCGCCATCGCGATAAGCCCTTGGAGCGTCTGATAGGAGCCGCCTGTCGGGTCGCTGAACGGGTCCATCCAGTTGTTCAACCGCGCCGCCTGGTAGCTGCGGAACGAGATTCCGATCACGCTGACCGCCGCCGCCATCAGCGCTGTGCCAAACACCCAGCGGAGCGGTGCCCCTGCCGTGAAGAAGAGGGCGAACCCGATCCCTGCGACCACTGTTGCCGTCCCCAGGTCAGGGGCGATCAGCACGA
>DMUR01000078.1:3176-28704 GCA_003476885.1 Chloroflexota bacterium | reverse complement strand
CGCGGTTCGCGAAGAAGTTGGCGAGGCAGAGGATCAGCGCAAGCTTGGCGAGTTCCGCCGCGTGAATGCTGATCGGACCAACAGAGAGCGATCGCCTGAGACCTTGTTCGGTGGGAACTCCAGGGATCAGTACGAGAATGAGAAGTGCGATGGAGCCAAGGAGCGCTGGTGTGGCAAACGGCCGCCAACGCCGGTAGTCGATGCTCGAAAGGATTGCGAGCGCCCCGATGCCCATGGCGGCGAAGAGGAGTTGCCGCATCCCCATGCCGTATGCATCATCGGTACTGATCAGCGAGTTGAGTGCAGACGAGGAGAAGACCATCAAGACGCCGAGCCCGACAAGGAGGAGCGCGGGGAGGAGGATCCACTGATCTTCCGGCGGACGCTTCACCTGCAGGATGGACGCGATGGCCCGCCGTGGTGAGAAGTTAGGGCGGCGCCCAGGCGCGAGCCGCGCGCCGTCAAGAGGCGTCCCTGCAACTCGACGAACGATGCGACTCATCGGCGCTCCTCTGCGGGGAGGGCGTGAACCGCTTCGCGGAACGCTTCGCCGCGTGCCCCAAATGGATTGTTGAACATGTCAAATGACGATCCGATCGGACTCAGGAGGACCGTCGCACGCGCTTCGCTCTCGTGGAGCGTTGCGTTGGGGCTCGCCTCGGTCGTGGATAGAATTTTTCGAGCGAGCGCCCCGCCACGCGCCACCGCATCAGGGATGCTCGTAGCTCGGTCGATTTCGGTCATGCCGGATGCGCGAAACATTGCCTCAAGCTCATCCGCAAGTTCACCGAACAGTACTGCCCCGCTGCACTGGCGCGCGACGATCGGTGCGAGCTCGTGCAGGTCCAAGCCCTTACTTCGACCTCCTGCGAGTAACACCAGCGGCTTCCGAAAGCTTGAGACGGCGGCGGCGACCGCGTCTGGTTGCGTTGCCTGCGCATCATTCACGTAGCGGATGCCGTCAAGGACTGCGATCGTTTCAAGCCGGTGCGGGACACCGCGGAAGGCGGCGACCGCCGAACGAATGGCGTCCGGTGCAATCCCTGCAACCAAGCCCACACTGACGGCGGCGAGAACATTACTGATGCTGTGCTCACCAGGGAGTGCGACCTCGTCCACTGGCAGGATCCGTCCGCCTGGTCCAGTGGCGGCGATCCCGCCTCCGCAACGTGCAGAGCGCGGTACCCCCGCTGCAACGATCCACCCATCAACAACGCCGACCCCCCCAGGGACGGGGCGCTCTCTGCGATATCCAATGGTGGTCACACGACCGATCCCAGCGAGCGATGCGGTGACGGGGTCGTCAAGGTTCACGATCAGCAGGCCACCGTCGGCGACACGATCGGCGAGGATCCGCTTCACCTTGCGGTAGCCGTCTACGGTACCGTGCCGATCAAGATGATCCACGGTGATGTTGGTATAGACAGCAACGTCAATGCTGCTGTGCAGTGATGGGAGTTGCAGCTCTGAGAGCTCGAGGACGACGCGCGCGTCGCGCGAGAGATCCATCGCCTTACCAATGAGAGGAGCCCCGTTGTTCCCGCCGAGTTCTGCAGGGTGGACGGTGTCCGCCGCGAGGATTTGTGCGATCAGGTTGCTGGTCGTGGTCTTCCCCTTCGTCCCCGTGATGCCAACGCGCCACCGTGCGCCAAGGAGTCGAATGGCCCACTCTGGCTCGCTGATCAGGATTGGACCTCGGAGTGCAGGATCTGCTGTCGGCCCAATGGCTCGTTCCGCGTACTCCGCAAGGGGTTTAGCGACGTGCGGCTTGACGGTTGGAAAGCCAAGCGTCACTGCGGGACTGTGCACCACAAGATCTGCGGTCGCTAGCAGTGGAGCAAGGTCCGCGGCTGCTCCGAACGCCAGCGCCACACTCCCATCGGAGAACTGGTCGACTGCGGCGGCCAGAGTGTTCGCTTCGGCGCTGTCGTGAAGGGTTACGCGCGCGCCATGCGCAGCCGCAAAGGCGGCGACCGCCTGCCCTGTTCGTCCAGCGCCGAGCACAACGACGTTCGCGTTGCGGAGGCTCCCCCCTGCAACGGCGTTGGGCTCAAGATCGGCGAGTGAGAGTGCGGCAGGCACCGCTACACCCCCACGCCGCGCGTGGCGAGGAAGGTGACGATCCCAAGGATCCCGCCGATCGCGCCGATCACCCAGAAGCGGAAGGTGATCTGGGTCTCCGCCCATCCGAGTCGCTCAAAGTGATGATGGATTGGGGTGAAGAGGAAGAGGCGACGACCGGTGAGCTTCATGCTCGCCACCTGCAAGATCACCGAACCCGTCTCTACAACGAAGATGATCCCGATGAGCGGGAGGAGGAGGATGTGGCCGGTGACAAGTCCCGTCACCGCGAGCGCGGCGCCGAACCCCAGGGCGCCCGAGTCTCCAATGATCACGCTGGCGGGGTGGATGTTGAACCAGAGGAATCCGATCAGCGCGCCCGCAACAAGTGCGCAGAGGATGGCAACGTTCAGCTGGCCTGGCGCATTCAGGAGCGCGATCACCATGTAGCTGATCCAGGCGAACACCATCGTGCCACCAGAGAGTCCATCAAGACCATCGGTCAGGTTCACGCCGTTACTTGTGGATACGATCGCAACGATCGCCACCGCGATCCAGAGTGCGGGGGCGATCGGTACCTCGCCGACAAAGGGGACCACGAGCGAGGCGAAGGCAAAGTGCTGCTGGATATAGATCGCGGAGATCACCGAGACGCCAATCTGCCAGAGCAGCTTCTGCCGAGCGGAGATCCCGATCCCGGTTCGTGCATTGAGCCAGTCATCAAACGCACCAACAAGTGAGACGCCGAGGAGGGCGAGAAGGATCGCGTAGGTTGATGCATCTACCGCATCCAGCAGGAGGGCGAGCGCGATCACCACGCCAACAAGAAGGAGTCCCCCCATGGTGGGTGTCCCCTCTTTTACAATGTGCCAGTCGGGTCCGAACTCGCGACGAACGCGCTTGCCGAATCCGCTATGGCGGAGGAGGCGAAGATATGACGGCATCAGCAGCGCCACGCAGGCGAATGAGAGAACGAGTGCCTGCACGATTGCGATCATGCGACACCACCGCTCAGACGTTCGCGAAGAGCAGCAGCCAGGCGTTCAAGCGCCACTGCGCGTGAAGCCTTGATCAAGACGGTATCTCCCGTGCGCGCGCGATCAGCGATCAGTCCAGCACCTGCCGCGATCCCGCCCTCATCGGCAGAGAGACGCACGATCTGATCGACGGACATGCCAGCACTCCGGGCGCCCTCGGCAATGCCGTCGGCTTCGCTCCCAAAGACAAGCAGCGCCGTGAGGCCGCTCTCCGCGGCGGCTCGCCCAATAGCAAGGTGCGCCTCTGCCGAGTAGCTGCCGAGCTCCCCCATTGCGCCGAGCGCGGCAAACCGCGCCCCGCGCGACGTTCCGAGCGTTGCGAGTGCCGCGGCCATGCTGCTCGGTGCAGCGTTATAGGAGTCATCAATGATGCGGACTCCGCCGACCGTTTGCACAGAGGTACGTCCGCCAGGGAGTTCAAATGTGGAGAGTCGTTCAGCCGATCCCTTGAGGTCGACTCCGCAGACCTGCGCGACACCGATCGCAAACGCGGCGGCTCGGGCGAAGTGCACGCCGAAGAGGGGGAGGTCAATCGCAATCTTCTCGCCAGCGATCGAGAGCACCACCGCCGTGCGCGCGCTCACCTGGTCCAACTCTGCGGAGAGGATTCTGATGTCAGACGCTTCCGAGTTGCCTACGAGGATGACGTGCGCTGCCGTGCGCGCACGAAGTCGGAGGACGCGCGGATCATCAGCGGCGAGTAGTGCGAACCCATCTGCTGGGAGCTCTTCAACGAGCTCCCCCTTCGCCGCCTCGATCGCATCAAGATCACCCGCCCGCTCCGCGTGCACCGCATCAATGGCGGTGACAACTCCAATGCGCGGACGTGCGAGCGTGCAGAGCGACCGAATCTCTCCGCCCACGTACATTCCCATCTCCGCCACAAATCGCTCCGTTCCGTCTGGCATGTTCAGTAGGGCGAGCGGAAGGCCAATCTCATTGTTCGCGTTCCCTGGTGTTGCGGCAACGTGTGCATCCGCACCACCAAGCGCCACGCGAATCGCCTCCTTCGTGGTGGTCTTCCCCACGGAGCCAGTGACACCAGTTACCTCAATGTCAAAGCGAGCACGCCAGTGCGCTGCAAGTTGTGCCAGTGCGCGAGGCCCGTCAGGCGTCTTGAGCACACTTACGCCGCGCTCGCGCGCGCGTTCCTGAGCTGTCCGAATCTCTTGACTGACCGCCTCGCCTTCTCCTCCGCTCTGAATGATTAGCGCGTGAGCGCCGGCGTTGATCGCGGCGCTGAGATGGAGGCGGCCATCCGTCTGTGCTCCAGGGAGTGCGAGGAAGAGCGCGCCAGGCTGTTCCGCGAGTCGTCGGGAGTCCACCAGTGCTCCGCGAACTGGGAGGGTGCCGTCAACGAGCAGTTCAGCGCCGGTGATGGTGGCGAGCTCAGCACCCGCAGTTGCGAGGTAGCCGCCTACACGAGAGGGGCGCACTGCAGCCACGCTCATGTCCGCCGTGTCGCTCGCTCGACGCGAAGAGGGTCCCCGCCCACCGACAGACCCACCAGAGCGGAGGGTTCCGGTGCCCTGCGGTGGGCGGGGGAAGTCATGCCGCGACCCGACGAAGGAGCCGCGGGGGCCATCTTGAAGAGCACCGTGAGATCCTCCGCGACCCGACGGAAGAGTTCGTAGGACTCGATGTTGTTGAGGATCGTGCCCACGCGATTCACCACGGGTGGCACGCGTCGAAGCGAGACGGCAATCACGTACTCTGGCGCAGTCTGGCCGATCCAGCCGACATAACTGAAGTTGTAGTGGCGCTTATCCCAACCCGCTTCACCGCCGTTGAGCGCTTTGTTCAGCCAGATCTGTGCGGTGCCACTCTTCCCGCCAGACGCGTAGTTCGGAATGTTTGCAAGGCGGTAATAGATTGGGACCAGCTTGGTAAGGCCTGTGCTCATCTCGACAATCTGCGATGATACTCTCGGCGTAGTGGCCCTCCCTCTGGTGATGATGGGTTGTTCAACTCCGTTCACCGCCTGGACAACACGCGGCCGAACAAGGACACCACCGTTCAACATCGCAGAGTAGGCGGTGGCGAGTTGGATCAGCGTTGTTCCAATGCCCTGACCGAAAGAGGCATTCGCAAGATCGAGTTCGCTCCACCGCTGCTGGTCCGGACTGTTGACAAGGCCCTGACTCTCGCTCGCGAGATCAATCCCTGTCTTCCCACCGAAGCCAAACTTGAGCCACGTCCCATAGAGGCTCTGTGACGCCTCGCTCGTGCTCCCCCCCAAGGAGAGCGCAATCTTTGAGAAGACAATGTTCCGACTGTGCGCGAAGGCAGCCGCGAGAGTCAACTGACCCTTAGAGCGTCGATCGGCATTGCGAACCTCATTGACGCCGCGGTCGAGTTTAAGGACTGACTGATCAGCAATGATGGTGGAGGGCGAATAGGATCCGCTCTCAAGTCCAGCCACACTGGTGATCGCCTTCATCACCGATCCTGGCTCGTAGACGCTGCTGATCGCTGGATCAATAAAGCGTGATGGGTCGCGCGCGGCGACGACGCCGTAGCGGTTCGCATCATACGAAGGCCATGACGCGGACGAGAGGATGTCACCCGAGTAGGGATCCATGATGACCACGCTGACCGATTCGGCCTGATTTGCCACGCCCGCTGCCGCTGCCTCTTGCTCCACAAGTGTCTGAAGGCCTGCATCAATGCTGAGCTGAAGATCCACGCCTTCACGCGCCTCGCTCACAATCACCGGTCGTTCAATGCCGTCTCCCGCGCGCTCAAGTCGCGTGACTTGCGCGCTCCCCCCAAGTTGATCGTTGTAGTACTCCTCTACTCCGTATTGGCCGATTCCAGCGCCATTGACGAATCCAAGGATGTGACTCGCGAGGCTTGTCCCAGAGGCGCCACCAGGTTGCGGGTAGACTCGCGTTCGCACTTCGCGCAGTGAGATCCCAGGGAGGAGCCCTGCGGACGACGCGGCACGCACCGCTTCGGCAGCCGGCTCATCAAGGGCCGGGAGGAGGAGGCTCCAAGCACGACGCGCCGCAAGCCCAGCGCGAAGTCGTGTGGCATCAATATCGTCAAGCGCGAGAACTTCGAGGAGTGTCGACTCAATCGCCGATCTCTCTACGTCTGTCAGCGCACTGGTCTCGGCAATCAGCTGATATCGCATCACCGTGGCCGCAAGCACAACGGAACCGGTGCGATCCATGATCGTGCCGCGCAGTGGTTCGGCGCTTTGCGAGAGGCTCAACCTGCTCCCAGAAACGTCGAGGAGCCGATCTCGATCAATCAGTTGCCACTGCGCCAGACGCCCAAGGCAGAGCACCCCCGCGAGGACGAGGGCGATCCCAATGACGAGGCCGCGCCCAGCGCGATCCGTGCGGACGGCTCGCGGGTCACCGCTCATCTCAGCGCTCCTCCACGATCAGCGGATCGGTAAGCTGCCCAATCCCAAGCTCAAAGGCGCGACGTCGAACGGCTGGCTCTCGCCCCACGCGACTCATCTCGGTTTCGCCAGCCCGAATCTGCTCAACGATCTTCGCCTGCTCATTCTTGAGTCGTTCAATGCGGGCGGCGGAGGTGGTGACTTCAAGGCTCAGGATGAGCGCGACGAATAGCGCCGCGAAGACCAGCGCACCCGCCGTGACAACTCGCGCAAGCTGAAGTCCGAAGAGACCAGAGCGCTGCGTTGCGCTCCACGCGGAGACGCCAATGCGGCCGCGAGGGAGCGCCCCTGCAGTGATCGCTGTCCGAGGACGTGCCGCGCCAGCCGCTGGACGAGGGCTGGTTCGAATTGAGCCGGTGCCGTTTGGCTGCGCGAGCGGCTGGAACGCCTGCCGAATTGCGGCGCGCTGTCGCGCTGCCGCAGCAAGCCGTCCATCAGGGACGCGCTGCTGCGCAATCGGAGCGATCAGTTGTGCACCGCGCAGCGGTCGACCGATCGCCGTCATGCCGCCACCTCAATACGCTCAGCGACGCGCAGCTTCGCACTTCGGCTCCGTGGATTTTTTGTAACCTCTTCTTCTGATGCGGTGAGCGGCTTGTCTGTAATCAGTCGCAGTGAGGGCTTCACGCCACACCCGCAAAGCGGAACCTTTGGCGGGCAGATGCAGCCCTTTGCAGCGGCGGCAAAAGCTCGCTTCACGATTCGATCTTCAAGGGAGTGATACGTGAGCACCACAATGCGCCCGCCAACGGCGAGCAGGCGGATTGAGGCATCAAGCGCGGTTGCGAGTGCACCAAGTTCATCATTGACCGCAATGCGAAGTGCCTGGAAGACGCGCGTCGCTGGGTGAATGCGCGACGGCTTCCCTGGGCGCGTGGCAACCTCCGCCACAAGAGCGGCAAGTTCCTCCGCTGTTGTGACGGGCGTAGCTGCACGCCGCGCAACGATCGCGCGAGCAATTTTTCCCGCCTGTGGCTCTTCGCCAAACTCACGAAGGAGTGCGGCAAGTTCTGGAACGGTCAGGTGCGCAAGCAGCGCGGCTGCGCTCTCCCCCTCTCCGGTGTTGAAGCGAAGGTCAAGCGGTCCGCCCGTGCGAATGCCAAAGCCACGCTCACGATCGACAAGTTGATCAGACGAGAGACCGAGGTCAAAGAGAATGCCATCGACGCCGTGAAAACCAGCGGCCGCGGCGGCCTCAGCAATTCGCGCGCTGCTTCCGTGGAACGTCTTCAGTCGTGCGCCATACTCGGAGAGTCGCGCCGTTGATCGTGCGATCGCTGTTGCATCGGCATCAATGCCGAGCAGCGTTCCGTTCGGAGCGCTCGCCGCAAGCACTGCCGCAGCGTGGCCGCCGCCGCCAAGATTCGCATCAATGTATGCGCCGCCGCTGCGTGGTGCGAGTGCCTCAATCGTCTCGCGGAGGAGAACGGGCTCATGCACGCTGACTGCCTGCGCGGCGCCACGTGCCTCGTGCATTAGAAGCCGAGCCCTTCCAGCTGTGCAGCGAGCGCATCGGACGACTCCATTGAGCCGCGGTATACGTCCCATCGTGTTGGCGTCCAAATCTCGGCGTGATCACGTGCGCCGACCACCATCGCTTCGCCCTCTAGTTGGCTCCAGCTGCGCAACGTGGCCGGGAGGAGGAGGCGTCCCTGCGCATCGAGCTCAACTTCAAACGCACTGCCAAAGAGGAATCGCCCGAACTCGCGCGCGCTCGCGTTGCCGGTTGGGAGCGCCGCCACCTTTGCGGCGAGGTCGTCCCATGCGGCGCGAGGGAAGATCGCAAGGCAGTTATCCAGCCAACGGGAGACGAAGGCGCCGTCGTCGAGCTGGGCGCGGAAGCGCGCGGGGACGGCGACCCGTCCCTTGCCGTCGATCGTATGGCGGTATTCGCCAGTAAACACGTTGATCCCCCTCCGCGTGGCCCTCGGGGGTGGGTACCCCCACCACACCCCACTTGCAACCACTTCTATGCATTCTGCCCCCACCTCCCCCACTTGTCAAGGACCGCAAAGGGCACGAGGGGCGAGCGCGCAAGGGGGTCGAGGGGGTCGGGATCCGCAAAGGAGTGAAGCCGGCGAGATGGTCTGTAAGCCGGGTTCTGTCCCCCCTTGCGGGAGGGACGGCCATCCATCTAGGCCACCGATTACTCAGTGGCTCGAGCGATCAACCCGAGGACCCTGGCGGTGCGCCAGTTCCAGCCACAAGGGCTGAAACGTCCTCCTATTTGACCTTGCTCCAGGCAGAGTTTGCCGCGTTTCACCCCACCAGCGAACCGAAGCTCGCGGTGGACTCGTCTCTGTGGCACTAGTCCGCGCCTCGCGGCGGACGGGCGTTACCCGCTGCCTTACACCTTGGAGCCCGGACTTTCCTCGAACGAGCCCGAAGGCTCGCTCGCGACCGTCCGACCATCTCGCCGGAGGGGGAGTCTAGCGCGCCGCGACCTCCACGACGAGCCCATCAAAGCCGGCGAGCACCCCGTCAGGGAGACGCGCGGAGAGCTCCTGATAGTCAAGGTCGTGATCAAGGTGGGTGAGGATTGCGAGTCGTGGCCCCAACGCGGCGATCAGGGCGAGTGCCTCCTCCACCGTCTGATGCGTTGGGTGTGGCAGATCACGAAGGGCGGAGACGATCAGCGTGTCCAGGCCGAGCAGCCGCTCCCGTGACGCTGGCGACACGGCAGAGACATCAGTGAGATAGGCAACCGCGCCACTTCGCCACCCGTGCGCTGGTCGACGGCCGTGAATCAGCGGGATCGCCTCAAAGGCGCGTCCGCCGAGTTGCACATGCGGCACCGCCTCCATCAGGCGCAGCGAGGGGATGCCGTGACCCGGTGCAGTGCGCCCGTCAAAGGCGTACTCCCATCGGCGCAAGAGTTCCGCGCACGTCTCAGGTCCCGCGCCAACATCGAGCACCTCTTCCTGCGCGTCGGTATACGCACGCAGCTCATCAATGCCACCTGTGTGGTCGACGTGAATGTGGGTGATCAGCGCACCGTCCAATCGCGTGATCCCGCTGCGCATCGCCTGCTGCCGAAGGTCCATGCCAGGATCAATGATCACGGCTCGCGACGTTGCGGTCGCGGCATCACGCCACTCCATCAACAACGAACTGCGAAGTCGCTGATTGCGCACATCCTTCGAGATGCAGACTTCGCAGCGACAGCCGACGCGTGGCACGCCACGAGAGGCCCCAGTTCCAAGAAGTGTCAGCCTGGTGGCAGAACCACTTGATCCACCGTCGTCGCTCGCAAGGCCGTCTGGCAGCGACGCCCCTCGCGAGCGCGCAACGTCATCTGGGCGGCGCACCACCCAGGCGGGACCACCTCGGAGTGCGCGATCAAGACCTTCGTTCGCAAGTGCATCGGCCTGATGATTCTCCTCGCGCGGAACATGCGCTGCGCTCCACACGGCAAACCGCGTGAGGCGAGCGCGCGCTTCGTCGCAGAGCGGCGCGAGCTTCGCATCGCGCACACGCCACCTACCGTTGAGTTGTTCGACAACGAGCTTGCTGTCAAGGAAGAGTTGCAGTTCAGACGCTCCGAGTTCAGCGGCAAGCTCAATTGCCGAGATGACCGCCTTCCACTCCGCAACGTTGTTCGTGGTTGTCCCGATCGCGGCGGAGATGGTGGCATCGGGCTGCGCGGAAGGGTGATCGGCGCCGTCACGCGACGCGTCGTAGAGAGCAACGCCAATGGATGCTGGGCCCGGATTCCCTCGGCAGGCGCCGTCCGTTCGACCGATCAGCGCGCGCATCGCGCGCTAGCCGCGAGAACCGATCGCCGTAGAAACCTCGAGGATCGCCTTCGTGATGTTGATTCCGCGAGGGCAGGCGTCAACGCAGTTGAAGGTGGTGCGACAGCGCCAGACACCATCTTCGTTGCTCAAGACCTCTAGGCGCTCCTCTGCCCCCTGATCACGTGAGTCAAAGATGAATCGGTGCGCGTTGACGATTGCAGCCGGGCCAACGTATTCAGGCTGCGCCCAGAAGCTTGGGCATGAGCTCGTGCATGCGGCACAGAGGATGCACTTGGTGGTGTCGTCGTACACGTCCCGCTGCTCTTGGGACTGCAGGCGCTCCCCCGTCCCCTCCGGCTCGTCGGCAATAAGGAAGGGGAGCACCGAGCGGTATTTGCCGAAGAATTCGTCCATATCTACGACGAGGTCCTTGACGACAGGGAGGCCGGGGAGTGGTGCAACACTGATGCTCTTCCCGAGCTGCTCAACGCGAACCTTACAAGCGAGGCGGTTCCGCCCATTGATCAAGAGCGCGTCAGAGCCACAGACACCGTGGGCGCATGAACGTCGGAAGGTGATGCTCCCGTCGAGCAGCTCCTTCGCACGGGTCAGCACATCGAGCACGCGGTCCATCGGCTCGACGGGCACTCGATACGTCTCCCAGTGAGGAGCGGTGTCCTTCTCGGGATCAAATCGCTGGATCTTTAGCTCAACATCCATCAGGCCACCTCTAGTAGACACGCGGCTTCGGCTCAAACTTGGTGATCGTCACTGGCTTGTAGTCAATCTTGGTTGCGGGAGCCTCGCCAGCGCCGCGCCAGACCAGCGTGTGCGCAAGGTACTTCTCGTCATCGCGCTCAGGGTAGTCCTCACGGCTGTGCGCACCACGTGACTCTTTACGGGCAAGGGCGGAGACGGCGGTCGCCTCGGATGCATCGAGCAGATAGCCAAGTTCGCGCGCTTCGAGAAGGTCGGTATTGAAGACGCTCCCCGTGTCCTCCACGCGCACCCGCTGGTACTCACCCTTCAGCCGCTGGATCTCCTTCACCGCGTTCGTGAGGAGTGTCTCGTCTCGATACACGCCAACGCCCTCCATCATCACGTCAGCCAGTGCACGGCGGATCTCCGCCGGTCGCACACCTTCAGGTCGCGTGGAGAGGGCGAGCATCTCGTCGCGGATCGCCCGCTCGGCCCCTGCAGCGTGCTTCGGGGCGGTGGTTGACTTGCAGATCACGGCCATGCGCTTCCCCGCTCGCTTCCCAAAGACGAGTAGGTCTACCAGCGAGTTCGTCCCAAGACGATTCGCGCCGTGGACGCTGACGCAGGCCACCTCACCTGCGGCGAAGAGACCAGGGACGACGCCACCCGCGGCGTTCGCAAGCACCTCAGTCTCAAGGTTGGTTGGCACGCCGCCCATGGCATAGTGCGCGGTTGGCTGCACGGGCACCGGCTCACTGATTGGCTCAACACCCTGATAGACGCGCGCGAAGTCGGTGATGTCTGGAAGCTTCTCCTCAATAACCTTTCGGCCGAGGTGACGCACGTCTAGGAAGACGTAGTCTTTCCCGTCAATGCCTCGGCCAGCTCGGATCTCCTGATACATGGCGCGCGAGATCATGTCGCGCGGCGCAAGCTCCATCAGTTTCGGCGCGTAATCCTCCATGAAGCGCTTACCGCTATCGTTCAACAGGTAGCCACCCTCGCCACGCGCCGCCTCAGAGAGAAGAATGCCGATCCCCACAATGCCCGTTGGGTGGAACTGATAGAACTCCATGTCCATCAGCGGAACTCCGTGACGCCAGGCGAGTGCCATGCCATCCCCAGCGAGCGAATGCGCATTTGAGGTCACGCGCCATGCGCGTCCGTATCCGCCGGTTGCAAGGAGCACCGCCTTGGCACGCAGCACGTGCAGTGAACCGTCTGCAATCTTGTAGCCGACTACGCCACTGCATCGTCCACCCTGATCTGCACTGCCACCCTCAAACAAGAGATCAACAACGTGGTACTCGTCATAGAACTTGACGCCCGCCTTGATGCACTGCTGATAGAGCGTCTGCAGGATCATGTGCCCGGTGCGGTCAGCGGCGTAGCAACTGCGTCGCACTGGCCCTTCGCCATAGTTGCGCGTGTGACCACCGAAGCGTCGCTGATCAATCTTCCCGTCTGGCGTGCGATTGAACGGGAGGCCCATGCGCTCCAACTCAATCACTGCGGGGATCGCTTCGCGTGCGAGGACCTCAGCCGCATCTTGATCGGTCAGGTAGTCACCACCCTTGATGGTGTCGAACATGTGCCACTCCCAGTGGTCCTCTTCAACATTGCCAAGAGCGGCGCAGACGCCACCCTGAGCCGCGCCCGTGTGTGAGCGCGTCGGATAGAGCTTGGTGAGGACGGCGGTTGGGATCCCTTCACGCGCAAGTTCAAGTGCCGCCCAGAGGCCAGCCCCGCCCGCGCCAACGACGATCGCGTCAACATCGATCTGTCCCGCTTCCGCTCGAAGTGCGCTACTCATCTTGCCCCCTAATCAAATGGCAGCGCGATGACAACTTGGGTGCCTAGGACAAAGAGGATCAGCGCGAGCAGATAGAGCGCGCCAAGGGAGAGGCTGCGCACGCGCGACGGAACGTAGTCTTGCAACACCGTGCGCATGCCAAGGAATCCGTGCACGAGCACCGCCATCAGCATCCCCCAGTCGAGCGCGCGTAGGGCAACGGAGTTCCAGCGCGTCTGTCGCACCCACTCTGCACTCTGGTCCCCAGGATCAAAGACGAAGTGCGTCATGGTGAAGTGCGCCAGTGCAAGGACAAAGAGTGCGAGCGAACTGAGTCGGACCGCCCACCAGACATAGAGATCTACCTTTGAGCCAGTAGGTCGCGGGCGCCCAGAGATTGAGTACTTCTGAACGCTCATCCGACCGCCTCCCAAATCGGCTTCAGGATGATGTACGCGCCAGGGAGCCCGATTGCGAAGAAGACGATCCATACGATGCGCCACATCTGGCGGTGATACACGGTCAGCGCAGGCCAGAAGTCCATCACCACAATGCGCATCCCGTTAAGCGCGTGATAGAAGAGCGCCGCGCCAAGGAGGGTCTCCATCACGCGCCCGGGAGGGCTGGAGTAGATCTGACCCAGGTAGTCGTATAGCTCGGGGTTAACTCCAATCAACCAGATGTCAATGATGTGAAGGATGATGAAGAGCCAGACGCCAATTCCGGAGATGCGGTGGAAGGCCCAGGCGGCCATCCCCTCGCCGCCACGATAGGACGGGTAGTTTCGGAGTTTCTGGGGCGAAGCGAGCGGTCCAGTTCCTCGCGACACGGGCAACTCCCCTCTGCTGCGGCCGGCGGCTCTGCCGCTCCGTTGCCGCTGCCCTGATCATAGCCGCGACGGTTGGGACCTGCACGCGTACACTCCCCCATGACAACTCGGGCGAATGCCCGTCAGCAGCACCCCGTCAGCAGCAGATGGAGGCGAGATGAAACTGCACGAGGCAGAAGCCCGCGAACTCCTTCGTCGCGCTGGGCTCCCCGTCCCTGACGGCGAGGTTGCAACAACGCCTGCCGCCGCCCGAGCCACTGCAGAGCGGCTCTTTGCTGGCGGCGCCACACAGGTTGTCATCAAGGCCCAGGTACTCGTTGGCGGACGCGGCAAGGCGGGCGGCGTCAAGCTCGCCAGGAGCGTCGAAGAGGCGGAGAAGATCGCGGCGCAGATTCTTGCACTGACGATCAAAGACCTCCCAGTGCGTCGTGTGCTCGTGGCTCCCGCAGCGGAGATCCTCCGCGAGATCTACCTCTCCGCACTGATCGACCGCAGCAGCCGCGGCATTCTCCTTATGGCATCAGCCGCCGGCGGCATGGAGATCGAAGAGGTTGCGGCCAAAGATCCAACGGCGATCATTCGCGAGATCGCCCATCCGCATGCAGGACTCCTCCCCTTCCAGGCGCGACGCCTCGGGCTCCGCATCGGTGCACGCGGCGATCTCCTTAAGCAGTTCGTCGCAATCGCAACGGGCCTCGTCCGCGTTGCGCGCGAATCTGATGCTGATCTCGTTGAGGTGAACCCGCTCGCTGTTGTGCCAGAGCCCGAGCTTCCAGGCGGTGAACGACTCGTCTGCCTTGATGCGAAGGTCACGATTGACGACTCCGCACTTGACCGTCACCCAGAACTTGAAGCGTGGCGCGACGAAGATAGTGAAGATCCCATTGATCGCGAGGCGCGCGAGATGGGGATCGCCTATATCCGACTTGACGGCAGCATTGGCTGCATGGTCAACGGCGCAGGACTCGCCATGACCACACTCGACCTTGTGACGCGTGCTGGCGGTACGCCAGCAAACTTCCTTGACATTGGTGGTGGCGCACGCGCCGACAAGGTTGCCGCCGCCATGCGCATCATCCTTGCGGACAAGGGCGTCAAGGCGATTCTCGTCAACATCTTTGGAGGCATCACACGCGGTGACGAAGTGGCGCGCGGCCTGATTGAAGCACGCGGACAACAGGAGCGCACCGTCCCGATGGTGGTGCGCATCGTTGGCACGAATGCAAAAGAGGCGGCGGAGCTCCTCACCGCGGGTGGATTTGCAACGGCAACAAGCCTTGATGAAGCGGCGGAGAAGGCGGTGGCTCTCGCCGCAGGAGGTGCAGCATGAGCATCCTGGTTGGACCGCAGACACGTCTCGTTGTTCAAGGACTCACCGGTCGCGAAGGCGGCTTCCACGCCGCACAAATGGCGGCATACGGCACCAAGATCGTCGCCGGAGTGACTCCAGGCCGCGGCGGAGAGCGCGCACTTGATGAGAGCGTCCCAATGTTTGACACCGTGATCGACGCGGTGCGCGAAACCGGTGCCAACACGAGCTGCATCTTTGTTCCAGCTGCGGGCGCTGGCGATGCAATTGCCGAAGCGGCTGAGGCTGGCATCAAGGTCATCTTCTGCATCACCGAAGGGATCCCCGTCCATGACATGGTTGGTGCGCTCGCTATCGTGCGCGCACATGGCGCACACCTGATTGGACCGAACTGCCCCGGTGCAACATCACCGGGCGCAAACGGGAGCGGCACCAAGGTCGGCATCATCCCCGCCTCCATTCATCTTCCGGGTGACGTTGGTGTGGTGAGCCGATCAGGAACGTTGACCTACGAAGCGGTGCAGTCAATGACGGATGCGGGCATCGGTCAGTCCACCTGCCTCGGCATCGGCGGCGACCCGATCATCGGCACCACATTCCGCGAGGCGCTGGAGCTCTTTGCTGCAGATTCAGCAACGCGCGCGATCGTCTTGATCGGTGAGATCGGTGGGTCTGCCGAGGAGGAGGCTGCCGCCTGGGCTGCCGAGAACTTGAAGCACCTTCCACGCGTCGCATTTATCGCTGGACGTGCCGCCCCTGAGGGGCGACGCATGGGGCACGCAGGGGCGATCGTCTCTGGCGCTTCAGGGCGCGCGGTGGACAAGATCGCAGCCCTTGAGGCTGCCGGCTTCAAGGTGGCTGGCTCCCCTACTGAACTCCCACGCCTTCTCATCGAGGCTGGCTACAAGAAGTCCTAGCCGACGCGCGGCGCGCGCTCGGCGCTGAGGGCGCTAACGAATCCGCAGTTCCGTAGGGTCTCCGTAGCCGAGGCGCTTCCACGCTGGGCCACCTGGCGCCTCAATCAACTCCACCAAGATGCCGTGACAACTCTTCGGATGAAGGAAGGCGACCGGGCCCTCAACGCCCTCCACCGCAACGGCATTGATCAACTGAACTCCTGCCCCAGCGAGGCGCTGCAGCTCTGCATCAATGTCCGCAACCTCAAGGCAGAGGTGATGAAACCCTTCACCTCTTGACGCGAGGAAGCGCGCGACGCCACTTGTACTATTCGTCGGCGCGACGAGCTCAATCTTTGAGTCACCCGCGGTGAGGAAGGCGATCCGTACCTCTTGCGAAGGGACATCGGCGATCTGCTCCAACGGAAGTCCGAGCACCTCAGCGTGGAATTTTACCGCCGCATCAATGTCCTTCACCACCGTTGCCACGTGATGGATGCGTCCCTGCACAGGGAGGGCGCCAAGCTGGTCCATGCGATCGCCCTCGCTCACAGGACGAGTGACTCTCGGTACTCACCCCAGATCTCGCGGAGTGCACCACTGATCTCGCCAACGGTGAGCCCAGCCTTCACGCCGCTGATCAGGTGCGGCATCAAGTTCTCGCTACCACGTGCGGCCACCTTAATCGCGTCGAGCCTCTCCGCAACTGCTGCTGTGTCACGGGATGCGCGGAAACTCTTGAGCGACGCAACCTGTTCGCGCTCTCGCGCCGGATCAATGCGCGCAATCGGTGGCGTGGTGACCGCTTCGTCAACGAACTGGTTCACACCAACAATGACGCGCTCTCCCCCTTCGACGTCACGCTGATATGCAAACGCAGCGTCTTGAATAGCGCGCTGCGGGAAGCCAGCAGAGATCGCTGCAACTGCACCACCGAGGCGATCGGTCTCCGCGATCAGCGCGAGCACTTCGCTCTCAATCGTGTCAGTGAGCGCTTCAATGGCCCAGCTTCCGCCCAGCGGATCAACCGTTCCAGCAACTCCTGCCTCATGGGCGAGCACCTGCTGCGTGCGCAACGCGAGACGAGCCGACTCTTCCGTTGGAAGCGCGAGCGCCTCATCTTTTCCATTGACGTGCAGGCTCTGTGCGCCGCCAAGAACTGCGGCGAGCGCCTGATACGCAGCGCGTACGACATTGTTGTCAATGGACTGCGCGGTGAGTGCGGATCCCGCAGTCTGCACGTGGAACCGGCAGAGCAGCGACTTCTCGTTCGTCGCGCCGAATCGCTCCTTCATGAGGCGTGCCCAGATGCGCCGTGCTGCGCGAAACTTTGCCGTCTCCTCCAGGATGTCGGTCCACGCCGCAAAGAAGAAGGAGAGTCGTGGGGCAATCGCATCAACCTGCATCCCCCGTGCCACAGCCGCCTCCACATACGCGATGGCATTGGCGAAGGTGAAGGCGAGCTCTTGCGCCGCAGTCGCCCCCGCTTCGCGCATGTGATACCCGGAGATGCTGATGGTGTTCCACTTTGGTAGCTCCGCGCTACTCCACTCAACCACATCGGTGATCAGACGCAGTGATGGTGCTGGCGGAAAGATGTACGTGCCTCGAGCGATGTACTCCTTGAGCAGGTCGTTCTGTGTTGTTCCTGAGAGCGCGGCGCGTGACACCCCCTGCCGCTCCGCCACCGCCACGTAGAGGGCGAGAAGAATCGGGGCGGTGGAGTTGATCGTCATGGAGGTAGAGACCTTATCGAGCGGGATTCCGTCGAAGAGCTGCTCCATATCGGCGAGCGAATCAATCGCCACACCTACTCGTCCAACCTCCCCCTCTGCCTCTGGCGCGTCTGAGTCGTATCCCATCTGGGTAGGGAGATCAAAGGCGACTGAGAGTCCAGTCTGACCCTGCTCCAGGAGGTAGCGATAGCGGGCGTTGGACTCCTTGGCGGTGGAGAACCCCGCGTACTGGCGCATCGTCCAGAGCCGCCCTCGATACATGGTTGGCTGGACGCCTCTGGTGTAGGGGTAGGAGCCGGCCGTCCCCGTGGAATCAGATGGTCGCCCGGCGGCGCTCTCTGGCCCGTACTCCTGGCTGAGGGGGAGGCCCGAGCTGGTCGAGGTACGCGCCGTCTCCCGCTCCCCGTCTCCCGCCATCACGACCTCCTCGTTTGTTACTCTCTTGACACCCTCGTTGGTTCGCCGATTCTCCCACACCCCCACACCCACAGACGCCCCGACTGGGGCCCAACCCCCTCTCCACACGGACAGGGTGCCTGTGCGCCGTCCGTGTGCGCAGACAGGCGCACAGCCAGAGCTACGAACAAAGACAAGGGAGTACGATGCGCTTGGCGCACAGGCGGCATACCGCCAGCGCCCGCGGAGGGGGTTTCATGGGGAAGGTCATTGCGGTCGCCAACCAGAAGGGCGGCGTCGGAAAGACAACGACAGTCGTCAACCTTGCAGGGGCACTCGCTGAGCGCGGCCTCAAGGTCCTCGCCATTGATATGGACGCCCAGGCGAACCTGACCGCGGGGCTCGGCTTCAACCTCGCTGACGTCTCCCGCTCTACCGCCGACGTTCTCATTTCGCAGGAGCGTGCCCTTGCTCCGATCATTCTTCACAGCGACTTCCCTGGCATTGACGTAGCCCCCGCCACCCTCGACCTCGCCTCTGCCGAGGTAGACCTCTTCAACGCCATGGGGCGCGAGTACGCACTGCGTGAGGCGCTTGAGGACGGCACGCGCAACGCGTACGACTACATCCTGATCGACTGCCCGCCAACGCTCGGCCTACTCACGATCAATGGCCTTGTGGCTGCAGACGCGGTGATCGTCCCAGTGCAGGCGCAGTACTACGCGCTGAAGGGGCTAAAGAACCTACTCAACGTTGTGAAGACGATCCACGCGAAGCTCAATAAGGATCTCACAGTCCTTGGCCTCCTCCCAACCTTTGTTGACCAGCGCACCGTGCTTGGCAAAGAGATGCTCGCAGAGATGCAGGGGTATGCAGATGCTCCAGTCTTCAAGACAATCATCGGCTCCACGGTGCGTCTCGGCGAAGCTCCGCTCACCGGCAAGCCCATCACGGTCTACGCTCCCGTCTCGGACGCGGCGGAAATGTATCGCGAACTAGCAGCGGAGGTGATCGCACGTGGCCAAGCCTGATTTCCGCGCAGCGGCGAGCCAGCGCCTCGCGCAGGAGGAGAAGCTCAGCGACTCCGTCCTCTCGCTCCTCAAGCCAGAGGGTGAGCAGCATGATCGCGCCGTACGGCAGATTGCCGTTGACCGGATTTCACCGAATCCAAAGCAGCCGCGAATCGCCGCAAACCCAGATGCACTCAACGACCTGACTGCAAGTATTCGTGAGCACGGCGTCTTGCAGCCGATTCTGGTCCGCCCGCTCGATCGTGGGCACTACGAGATCGTTGCCGGCGAACGACGCTGGCGCGCCGTCACCGCGCTTGCACTCGCGATGATCCCCGCGATCATTGAAGAGATGAGCGATGAGCAGGCGATTGAGATCGCGGTGATTGAGAACCTTCAGCGCGAAGACCTCTCCCCGCTCGATGAGGCGGCAATCTTTGCGCGCATGACCACCGAACTCGGGTACAGCATTCGAAAGCTTGCCGATAAGCTCGGCAAGGACAAGGGCTACATTGAGAACCGTTTGCGCCTCGTTGCAGCGCCTGCTGATGTCCGCGCCCTCGTTGCGGAGCGCTCTGACACCATCAGCCACGCATACGAACTGATGAAGATTGATGACCCTGCACGTCGTGCCGAACTTGCTGCACAGATTGCACGCGGCGAACTTTCGCTCGCTCGTCTGAAGAGCGTGGTGCGCGGTGAGAGCGACCGCCCGAGCCTCGGCGCGCCTGCCCAAGCCACATCGGTGACCTCGTCACAAGCGCCCGTTGCTCACACCGCTCCGCCAGCGCCAACTACACCGTTCACCCGGCCGCCCATCATTCAGAACAGCGGCGTGCCTGCTGCCAGTGAGACATCCGCCCCCATTGCGGCAGCGAGTGATGCTGGACTTACGAACGCACGGGAGTCGCTCGGGAACGCCATTGATGAACTTGCGAACATCCTGCATGCAATTGACCGCGCCGATGGCTCTGTGAAGCTCAACGAGCTGGACCGCATGAACATGGCAAAGTGGCTGCAGATCGCGCGCAACAAGCTCGACAACCTCGCCGCGATCCTCCGCCAAAAAGGCGAGTAGCGCTGGCCCTAGCCCCGCAGCCGCGCCGCGAGATCACGAGCCGCGCCGTTAGATGTAAACGACCTCTTCGAAGGTCGCCACAAGGAAGTTGATCAGTCGATCCTTGCCACGCGCCGGGTCCACGGTGCGAATGCCCGGCACAAGGGCCCAGAGCGCCACCGCGGGGAAGATCAGGCGGTTCTCGTCATCGCGACCCATAGTGGCGGCGGCGCCGCCTCCAGCGGTGAATGCGCCCGCGAGGCCATCTTCGTCCAGCCCTGATGCCTTGCCGAACTCATGGATCGCCTGGACGACACCCTTCCGCTTGGCGATGTCGCGGAGTGAGCCAGCCACCCACGCGTCAATCTGCGCGTCATCCTGCGCAAGGAGTTTGGCGCGGTATGCAGCGGGGGTTTCACTGAGTCCTGTTGCAACCATCTCGTCCCCCCTTCGCGCTCTCTCACGCGCTGCAATGAAGCTGGCTCCGGCGGTAGGGCTCGAACCTACGACCTAGCGGTTAACAGCCGCCCGCTCTACCACTGAGCTACGCCGGAACAGGTCGGCAGCGCAAGGCTGCCAAGGGCGAAATGGTAGCAGGGTCAGCGACGACGAGAGGGGTCGCCACGCTCCTCGCCTGCGCCACGAGCGCGGCGGGCACGATTCCGCTCTTCGCGGAGTTGCATGGCGTTGGCACCGATGTTGAAGAGCCTGCGGCGAAGCCAAGTTGCGTAGAAGAGGGGTCCGATTATCGGCAGGCCGATCACGGGGAGGACTGACCAGAAGAGTGGACGAGGGATCCCTGGGATCTCATCCATATCCCGAATAACGCGCAGGGCTGGTAGCCACCAAACGGCGACTACCAGCCCCAGGACGATCAGCTCGTCCATTGCGCTCCGCCTACGCCTTGAGAGCTTCGGCGGAAAGTTTCACGAGTTAGCGTCGGCCCTTTGCCTTGACCGGCGTGCGACCCGGGGTCGCAAGGTTCTGCGTGCGGATCGCCGCTGCGAACAGCACGTAGTAGATCGCAGCAAAGACTACGCCGAGGCCCAGGATCCCGAGAGGACCTGTGCTTCCGCCCGTCGATGCAGCAGATGCCAACGTGAAATTCAACAGATAGTCGATCAAGCCTGCGGAGAAGCCGAAGCCCTGTACCCAGTCAAGCTGTGCACAGATGGCAAGGGCCACGCCCGCAAGAAGTCCGTGGATTGCGAACAGCACCGGTGCCGCGTAGGCGAAGCTGAACTCAATCGGCTCCGTGATTCCGGTGAGGAACGAGGTGAAGCCTGCCGAGCCCATGATGGAGCCGGTTGACTTCTTCTCGCTCTTGTCTGCCGCCTGATAGATGGCGTATGCCGCGGCCGGGAGGCCGAACATCATCACCACGAACCAGCCAGCCATGAATGGACCCGCCGTTGGGTCGCCAGCGAAGAAGCGGTTCAGGTCGCCGGTCACTACTGTGCCGTCGGCCTTCGTAAAGCTTCCAAGCTGGAACCAGACGAACGTGTTCAAGATGTGATGCAAGCCCACCAAGAGGAGCATGCGGTTTGCGAATCCGTAGAGGACCAGTCCGATGCCGCCCATCGTCACGATGAGGTTGCCGAACTCCTGAATGGCAGCACCAATTGGTGGCCAAATGAAGCCCGCGACGAGACCAGCCACCACCGACGCGAACGCCGTGACGATTGGTACGAAGCGTCGACCGGCGAAGAAGCCGAGGTAGCTCGGCAACTTCATGTCCTTGTAGTTGTTGTACGCCCATGCGGCGATCACGCCGATCAGGATGCCGCCGAAGACCGACATGTTCACCTTTGCAGGTGCCTCGACCTTATTCAGCACGTCGATCAGTGAGCCGACGCCGTTGATCTTCGCCAAGATCTGGTAGCCGACTGCGGCGCCAAGGGCGGCCACGCCAGCACCTTCAGTGAGGCCAACAGCCACACCGATGGCGAAGAGGAGCGCCAGGTTGCCGAAGACGGCATCGCCGGCGATCGTCATTACGTTCCAGACGACCGTCAGGGCCGTCCCGTCCGCGACCTTCAGGTCGCTGCTAAGGAGCACGCCGATGCGGAGCAGAAGCGCCGCTGCGGGGAGCACCGCGATCGGGAGCATCAACGCCTTCCCGATCTTCTGTAGTTGCTCAAACATTCCCATTACCTCCACTTAAGCGTGAGGCCCTGCCCTTGCGGTCAGGACGGCTCGCGCTTGTGGATAACCCTACCCGCCGTGTAGCGGTATGGCAAGGGGTTTGATTAAGGTCCCTTTACCATCCCCAGCCACGGCTCCCCTCCTCATGGATCCAGGGGGCAGCTAGGTGGCTGGTCCTAGGAGGGGTGTACCACCATCAGGGGGTCTCCCGCCCGTACCTGTGTCCCGGCGGCGGCAAGGTGCTCAACCCGCTGCCCCTCGATCGCCACGATGGGGGTGAAGAGGGAGGTGCCGCCCGCACGGATGCTGGACGCCGCAAGCTCCACGAGGGGCTGGCCCGCAACGATCTGATCCCCATCCCCTACGAGGGCCTTCAAGCCGACCCCCTTGAGGGCAACCGTGTCGAGCCCGAGGTGTAGGAGGATTGGTCCCGCAGAGCTCTCAATAGCGATCCCGTGGCCGCCAGGGAAGACCTTCGCCACGCTCCCATCGCATGGGGCAAGGGCGGTCACGCTGGCTACCTCTTCAGGGTCGAGTGCGACCCCGTCCCCCATGATCCCCTGCGCGAAGACGGGGTCGGGAAGGTCGGCGAAGGCCACGACGCGCCCAGTAAACGGGGCGAGGATCGTGACGGGGGCGCTCACTCAGCGCTTCATCTGGCGGCGCATCTCGGACTCAATGTTGTCCGAGAGCGTGCCCATCACCACCTGGACCCCCTTGCCGAACTTCACGACGGCGATCGCCCCCGCCTTCTTGAGTGCCGCCTCGTTCATCTTCTTCATATCAACGAGGTCGCAACGGATGCGCGTGATGCATGGCTCGCTCGACTTGATGTTGCTCGCACCACCGAGACCCTTAATCACCGCCTTTGCGGTCGCAACTAGATCCTGGCCCATCGCAACTCCTCCTTCTTGTACTCCTGAGCCGGCGCTCAGAGCCTCAGTCTGCCTTGCCGCCGTGGCTCACGGGGGGCGTTGGCGCGCCACGTGCGACCGCCGCTAGGCGATCTCGCGGATGAAGGCGGCGAGCTGCTCGGCAGCCTCCTTCGCGTCGCCGCCCTCCGCCTGGATGGTCACCTGACTGCCAGCGGATGCCCCGAGCTGCAGGACACCGAGAATTGACTTCCCATCTGCCGTCCGACCACCACAGGTCAGGCGGATCGCAGACGCGAAGCCCGCCGCCTTCTGCACGAAGAGCGCCGCTGGGCGGGCGTGAAGCCCTACCCCCTCCGGTACGAGCGCTGTTGTCTCATGCACTGTCATGGCTACTCAAGATAATCGCGCAACTTGCGCGAGCGTGATGGGTGACGCAGCTTGCGCAACGCCTTCGCCTCAATCTGGCGAATGCGCTCACGCGTGACGTTGAATTCCGCACCCACCTCTTCGAGCGTGCGCTGCCGCCCATCCTCAAGGCCGAAGCGCAGTTTGAGCACGCGCTGCTCGCGCGCACTGAGCGACTCAAGCGTTGCGACGATCTGCTCGCTCAGGAGTTGGCTGTTCGCCGCCTCGTCTGGCTTCTTCGCCGCCTTATCCTCGATGAAGTCACCGAGATGGCTATCTTCCTCTTCGCCGATCGGTGTCTCCAGTGAGACGGGTTCCTGGCTCACCTTCCGCATCTCGCGGACGCGCTCCGCCGTCACCTCGGTTTCGGTGACCTTCGTCAACTCTGTGGCGATCTCCTCATCTGTTGCCTCACGGCCGAGCTCCTGGAAGAGCTGACGCTGAATACGCGTCAGCCGATTCAACTGCTCATACATGTGCACTGGAATTCGAATCGTGCGTGCTTGATCGGCGATCGCTCGAGTGATCGCTTGGCGAATCCACCAGGTTGCATACGTGGAGAACTTGAATCCCTTGATGTACTCAAACTTCTCCACCGCGCGAATCAGGCCGATGTTTCCTTCTTGAATGAGATCGAGGAAGCTCATGCCTCGGCCGATGTACTTCTTCGCGATTGAGACGACAAGGCGCAGGTTCGCCTTCGTCAGCTCCTCGCGACCGCGCCAGCCGAGCTGCACCACCGCTCCTTCACGACCACGGAGCTTGCCGAGTGCTGGGTTCTCAGGATCCCAGCCACCTGCGCGCAGCCAATCCTCGCCAGCTGCTCCGACGTATTTCCCTGACTGCACATATGCCTCTGACGCAGGCCAGGCGATCTCATCACGCGACCAAACGAACAGCTTGCTCAGCACCGGGTTGTCGCGGCTGTTCAGATCGCCCGAGCTCACCGCTTGGAAGGCGAAGTCGACAAGCTCTTGCGTCTTCGCAGCGGTGTTGCGCTTGCTCGGATCGTTGAACGCCTTGACCAGACTCTTCGCCACGAGCAGGTTCTTCTGCAACGTGTCGCCACCCGGCATGGCCGCTGCGTCTCGCGCCGCCTTGTCAAAGCCCGTGATCTTACACTCGCCGAGCTTCTGCTTCTTCACGTAGAACGCGATCGCTTCACGGAAGGTGGCGTGCGCCTTCTCCGCCAAGACGGGATCGAAGCGGTACCACTCCTTCTTCTTGCGCGTCTTCAGTTCCGTCTCGTGGTACGTCCACTGGTGCAGGTTGTAGACAGCCTTCCACGGCTCGTCCGCCATCTGCTCGCCAAGCTCGATCATCTTTGCGAGGACGACCTCCTCTTCGGCAGTGAGCAGGCCGACCCGACCGATCTCCTTGAGATACATGCGCACCGGGTCGTCAATACCCGTTGATTCAGTGACGGTTTCGACAACCGCCTCTGCCGCCTTAGCCACTTCAGGTGCAGCCACCTCAAGAAGTGCCGCTGCTGCCGCCTCAGGATCAAGAATCTCTACGCCGTCCGCCTCGATCTCCGCGAGATCGCCAGCGCCAGGCTCCGCAATCCCTGCCAGTTTCGCCGTTGGATCAACCTCCGCTGGTGCACCCTTCCCCGCCTTGGCGCCCTTCGCTGGAAGCGCCAGATTCGCCGCAACGGGCTTCGCCGCTTGCTTCCCTGCCTGTTTCGAAGTTTGCTTCCCTGCTGGCTTCGCTACTTGTTTCGAAGCTGGCGACTTTGAAGCAGCTGCAATTTTTGCTGCGCCAACCTTCCCAGCCTTCGCTGGGGATTTCGCGCTGGACTTCGCCGGCGTCTTACCCGCAGGCTTCACCCCCGGCTTAGTCGATAACTTCGCGGTTGGCTTTCCGGCTGGCTTCGCGGCGGCACGCTTTACGACTACAGCTTTAGGTGCAGCGACCTTCTTCGCCTTAATGCTCACAGGTTTCGGTGCAGGCTTGGGCGCGAGCTTCACCGCAGGCTTTGATGCGGCAGCCTTCTTCGCAGGCGTTGCAAGCGATGCCTTCTTTGCAGGAGGCTTCGCTGCCGGCTTCGCAGCAGGCTTCGCTGACTTTGCGGGTGCAGGCTTCGCTACCGCCTTGACGGGACTCTTCGGTGCGGGCTTGGTCGCAGGCTT
>DMUR01000078.1:0-3058 GCA_003476885.1 Chloroflexota bacterium | reverse complement strand
AGGCGCCGATCCAAGACCTTACGCTTTGAACTGAGTTCTCGTCCCTGCTCCATAAGCTCTCGCACCCTGGCGACGTCGGCGGCACGCTCCGCCTCCGCGATCTCTGAGCGTGCCCAGGCCATCGCCTCTTCGAGACGATCCGCTTCGAGGCGAAGCGCGGTCTGATCAATCCCGATGCGAAGACGCTCAAGGCTGACAGGCTGACTCTCACGCGCGAGTAGGGCCTGAGCGAGTCGGCGCTCTTCCCCCTGCACCGCAGCAGGAATCTGCTCTCCGCTCGCCACAGGGGCACCCGCTTCTAATGTGGCGTCGAGCGCAGCGCGAAGACCGTGCCAGAGTGATCGTGCAAGTCCGCTGGAGAAGAGTTCATCGCCGAGCGAGTCGCGCATGCGGAGGCGCTCCGCTGGCGCGAGGATCAAGAGTCGGAGCAACTCTGCCTCCGGTGCGGATACGCCCGCGAGGATTGAGGAGATATCCCCCTCAAGGTCAGCCGCTCTCACGCGATCGGCTGAGATGCGTCCGTCTGACGTGCCGGGGGCGACTTCGCCGCCTGGCCTCCGCATCGCTTCGCGAATTGTGGACTCGTCCACACCGATCCTTCGCGCCGCGGCGGCGGCATATCCGTCTCGAATCACTGGATCGCGCAGCGCGCGTAGCGTTGGCTTGATTGCATCAACCGCGCGCTTGCGTCCACCAAGATCGCGAAGATCGTGCGCCGCTGCTGCCTCCTCAATGAGGTATTCAACAACAGGGATGGGGCGCTCCACGGCAGCCCGCCACACGTCTGGTTGATCGCGAACCACCTCATCAGGATCCTTCCCATCGGGGAGCTTCACGATTCCAACATCGACGAGCGAAGGTCCGTCCGTTGTGCCAGCGAGTTCAGTGACGAGACGAAGAAGTTCGGTCGCACCGAACGCACCCGCCTTTGCACCCGCCGCATCTACGTCATAGGCGAGCACAATCTTGGAGCCATAGCGAAGGAGGAGCGCCACCTGTGCTGGCGTCAGCGCCGTCCCCATGCTCGCAACGACATTCTCAAATCCAGACTGATGTGCCATGAGTGCGTCGGTGTACCCCTCGACGAGAACCGCCGTCCCCCCCTTTCGGATCGCCGACTTGGCCTTATCAATGAGGTAGAGGGTGCGCGACTTGTCAAAGAGCGGAGTTGCGGCACTGTTCAGATACTTCGGTCCATGATCGCCGCGCGCGTCGTCAACGGGGAGTAGCCGACCACCAAGTCCCGTGATCTTGCCGCTCGCGTCGCGGATGGGGAAGATGATGCGAGCGCGGAAGCGATCATATGCCCCGCGACCGCCGCCACGATCGGTGGTGAGGCCGACCGCCTCCAACTCTTCGGGGGTTGCACCGCGCTTAGCGGCCAGCGCCTTGGAGCAGGCGTCCCATGACTCTGGCGCCCAGCCGAGGCGCTGTGATTCGATCGTTGTGTCCGTAAAGCCACGAGCGTGCAGGTAGTCGAGTGCCGGCTTGCCGAGGTCGTGGGTGGTGAGGATGGCGTGATAGAAGCTGACCGCCCCCTCAAGAACTTCGCGAAGGCGCGCGCGGCGCACATCTTCGGCACGGCTGCGCTCGTCAAGGACGACGCCCGCCTTAGCGGCGAGCAGGGTGAGCGCTTCACCAAACGGCAGGTTGTCACGCTCCATTACAAAGGTGAAGATGTCGCCCCCCTTTCCGCACCCGAAGCACTTCCATGAATCTCGTGCTGGAGTGACCACAAACGACGGAGTCTTCTCCCCATGGAATGGGCAGAGCCCCTTGAACGTGCTGCCAGCCTTCTTGAGCTGCACCGTTTCGCCGACAACGTCGGCGACGGCAAGTCGGCTCTTCACCTCGGCAACACTTCCTGAAGCCATCGGCTGGCTGACCTCCTCGAAGGGCTTCGGTGGCGGGCAAAGCGGCTGCCCGTGGGTGTCAAGACCTGTCGGGCGAAGGATGCCATCCGCACCCCCCTCCGTCAACCAGGCGACAGGGCGAGCCCACGAGGGCTCCCCTACACTCACCACGAGCCGCCCGTCGGCGGTCCAGGCTGGAGGTGTACGTGAGCGGAAGCGAGAGAGATCCAGCGGCATTCGGGATCCTCGCCAGTGATCCCGCCTATAACGCGGTGCTCGCCGCGAGGATCGATGACACAGAGACGCTCGCGCGGGTGTGGATCAAGCCGACCAGCGTCCCAGCTCCATTTGAGCCTGGTCAGTACGTCACGATCGGCGTCAAGGTGGGCGAGAAGTGGCTGCAGCGGCCGTACTCAATCGCCTCATCTGCGCGCGACCTTGCGGGCGGCTATGAACTCTACCTTCGACTCGTCCGCGGTGGCGCGTTCACGCCGCTCGCCTTCTCCCTCCCTGTTGGACACGCACTGCGTGTCCTGCCACCAAAGGGGAGGTTCACCTTGCAGCCAGATGATGAACGCGTCCATCTCTTCATCTCATCTGGAACCGGAATCGCGCCGTTCGTCTCAATGGCGCGAACGCTCCTCGCAGATGGTCGCCCGCGACGAGCGATCTATCTGAATGGCGTGAGCTACGTGTCAGATATTGGCTATGCCGAACTCCTGCACGGATGGAGCGCGAGCGGCGAATACCCAGCAACGTACGTCCCTACGATTTCGCGGCCCAACGATCCAGCCAATGCTGGTTGGACCGGCCGTACGGGCCGAGTGGAAAGCATCATCCGCGCAGCGCTCGGTGACCTCAGTGTGGATCCAAACGGTGCCGTCGCCTATCTCTGCGGCAATCCCGACATGATCGTGGCGGCAGAGCAGGAGCTACGCGCATACGGACTCCCTGACGAAGCGATCCATAAAGAGCTGTACTGGCCGGCTGGAAAGCAGCCAACCGGGGCGATCGAGTCTTAACGCGTTACGGTCGCGCGGCGCGCAGCTTGCTGAGGAAGTACTCCTCGAGTCGATCCACACTCACGCGCTCCTGCTCCATGCTATCTCGGTCGCGCACTGTGACGGCGTTGTCATCCATAGAGTCAACATCAACGCAGATGCACCACGGCGTGCCAATCTCATCCTGGCGGCGGTAGAGCTTTC
>DMUR01000052.1 GCA_003476885.1 Chloroflexota bacterium | reverse complement strand
TCCTGGCGGCGGTAGAGCTTTCCGATTGCGGCTGTATCGTCATAGACCGCCGTGAACTCTCGCGAAAGTCCGTTGCGAATCTTGTGTGCGAGGGCCACGAGATCATCACGCTTCTTGAGAAGTGGGAGCACCGCCACCTTGTACGGCGCGAGCTCTGGGTGTAGGCCGAGGACGACGCGCTTCTCGTCGCGAACGATCTCCTCACGGTACGCGTCGATCAGGAAGGTGAAGGCGGCGCGGTCGGCACCAGCCGCCGCCTCAACGACCCACGGCGTAAACGTCTCTTCGGTGGCTGGATCAAAGTACGAGAGGTTCTCGCCACTCTCCGCCGCATGTCGGGAGAGGTCAAAATCGCCGCGGTTGTGCACCCCTTCAAGCTCCTTCCAGCCGAACGGGAAGCGGTACTCCACATCAATCGCGCGCTTGGCGTAGTGGGCGAGCTCGTCGGGCGCATGCTCGCGGGCGCGCAGCCGCTCGGGTGAGACACCGTACGCCTTGTACCACTCCAGTCGGCGCGGCAACCACTCATCAAACGCAGCGGTTGCGCCAGCCTCTGGTCGCACGAACATTTGTAGCTCCATCTGCTCAAACTCGCGCATGCGGAAGACGAAGTTCCCTGGGCTGATCTCGTTGCGGAAGGACTTCCCTACCTGTGCGATTCCGAACGGAATCTTCTTCCGGGCCGCATCGCGCACGTTGCGGTGCTGCACGTAGGCGCCCTGCGCCGTCTCTGGGCGGAGGTAGATCACGGAGGCGTCCTCCTCCACGGGGCCCATGAAGGTCTTGAACATTAGGTTGAAGCGTCGCGGTGCGGTGAGACTCCCCTCGCAGTCGGGGCAGACCAGCCCGAGCTTCGTGACCACGTCGGCTTCTGCAAGCTGCGCCGTGGTGAGCGCGTCGGTTCCCGGAAGTTCATCCAGTCGGTAGCGACGCTTGCAGGCGGTGCACTCAACGAGCGGATCACTGAATGAACCCACGTGCCCTGACGTGCGCCAGACCTGTGGGTGCATGAGGATCCCTGCGTCGAGACCGACCACGTCGTTCCGCTCTTGGACGATACTGCGCCACCAGGCGCGCTTCACGTTGTTCTTTAGCTCAACCCCGAGCGGGCCGTAATCCCAAACGGCGTTGATGCCGCCGTAGATCTCTGAGCTTGGGAAGACGAAGCCACGTCGCTTCGCGAGGGAGACGATGACGTCAAGATCGGCAACGGCGGGCGTCGCGTCAGCCGCTGGGGTGCCAGCGAGCGTGAGGGATGGATCGGCGCTGATGCTCATGAAGTGGAAGCCTACCCGATCCGAGTGCGGCTAGAGCGCGCGGGCAAGCGCCACGCCCGCCGAGGCGGCAAGGAGCCCGAGCAGGATTGATCCGACGGCGTAGGCGATCAGCGCGAGGAGTTCACCCCCCTCGCCCATGCGTGCGAGCTGCAGCGCAAACGCTGAGAAGGTGGTGAACCCTCCGAGAAGTCCAATAACGATGAGGGGGCGTGCAGCGTCTGGAAGGAGCCGGTCGGCGATCAGCGTGACAACGAGGCCTGCAGCGAACGATCCACCCACGTTCACCACGAGTGTCCCAATTGGCGCGGCGATCCCGAGGCGCGCAGTGAGCGCATCCGCACCGCTCCGAAGAAGCGCGCCAAACGCACCGCCAAGAGCCACGAGCAGTGCGCTCGTAAGCGCGCTCACGCGCTCACCTCGTCGAGAAAGGTGCGGCTCTTCGGTTCTCGCCCATAGAGATGCACGATCGCGGCGCGGAGGGCTCGGTCGACCTCTTGAAGTGGTCCGCTCGGCAGCCGCAGCGCCGCAAGCTGTTCTGGGGCAAAGCGTCGGAGCGCTCGCAAGAGGCGCAGCCCATCGCTGCTGAACGGTGCACCTTCACCATGGTTCACGCAGTGGATCCCGCCCGCGCGCTCATCCCAGCGGAGCGCCTCCCCTTCTTGCGGAGGGCGCCCGCAATCAACGCAGTGATCAAGTTCTGGTGCATGCCCCGCAGCGTCAAGGAGCGCGAGCTCACTCCAACGTGCGACAAGGACGTCTGGGAGACCCGCCTCGAGCAGATCCCATGCGCGCAGCAGCAGCGCATACAGTTCGGGCTCGGGCTGCTCTTCACTCGTGGCTCGCTCCACGAGCTCTGCTGCGTACCAGGCAACAGCACTACTCATAAGCCGACTACGAAGTCCGAGCCAGACGCGCTGTGGCTGCACCTGGGTCACCACGTCAAAGGTGCGCCCCGCCGCGAGCGCGACCTCGAGTTCCGCGAATGGTTCGACGCCACCGCCGAGACGGCTGGTCGGCTTTCGCACCCCCTTGGCGATCGCCTTGAACTTTCCGCGATCCGGCGAGATGAGGGTGAGCACGCGATCGGCCTCGCCGAGGCGGAAACGCGAGGTCACAACTGCCAGCGTCCGCGAGGTTCGGCGTTCAGGCATGGTGAGAGGGTAGCATTGGAGCATGACGTCACTCCGTGGCACCCCGACTGGGGCGAACCTTCTTGAGCTAGACCTTGACGCGCTTATCGCCGCCACGGACGCGGCGATTCTTGACCTCCTCGCAGAGTGGGAGGAGCCAATCACCGCGTCAATGTACGCACAGATTCGGTATCACATGGGATACGGGGATCCGAGCGCGCGACTCGGCAAGCGCATGCGCCCCCTCCTCGGACTCCTCACCTACTCCGCACTCTCAAGCGATTGGGAGCGTGCCATCCCTGGCGCAGCGGCCGTTGAGCTCGGTCACAACTTCAGCTTGATCCACGACGACATTGAGGATCAGGACGAGGAGCGAAGGGGGCGACCCACCCTCTGGGTACGCGAAGGTCTTGCGCAGGCCATCAATACCGGCGATGCGCTGTTCACGATTAGCCGTATTGCGGCACACCGACTGACTGAACTCGGCTTCTCCGACGCCAAGGTGATCCGCATGATGAAGATCTACGACCAGACCTGCCTCCGCCTCTGCGAAGGGCAGTTCATTGATATCGCGGCGAGCCAGAATCGCGAGATGCAGAGCGTGGAACACTACTTTGAGATGATCGGACGAAAGACGGCGGCCCTCATCTCGGGCGGTGTTGAGTCTGCCGCCATGCTCGCCACTGATGACGAAGAGGTGATCACGCGCTTCCGTACGTTCGGATGGGCGCTCGGGCTCGCCTTCCAGATCAATGACGATCTGCTTGGGATCTGGGGGAGTGAGGCGGCAACTGGAAAGGCGCCATCAGATCTTGCCCGACATAAGAAGACGCTCCCCGTCCTCTACGCAGCGGAGCGCGCCAGCATTGAAGATCGCGCCACCCTCGATCGACTCTTCGCAACACCAGATCCGGACGCCGCACTTGTCGCCGAAGGGCTCGCCGTCCTCGCGCGAACGGGTGCAGAGGCGTACACACGAGAGCAAGCTGCACTCTGGCGCGAGCGCGCCCTCACGGAGATTCGTGCGGTGCCAGCAATGAATCCTATTGCGATCGTTCGGCTTGAAGAGATCATGGAGCGTGTGATCTCCGCGTAGGCGACCCACCGAGGGCTACTTCCCTTCGCTCTCCTCAGATCCGGCAACAGACTCCACAGGAGTCCAGCGCACGCGCACCTTCCCAACCCTGCGGCCGCTCACCTTGATGACGCTGATCACAAAGGGGGCGATGGTCACACTATCGCCCACCACGGGGACACGACCGATCCGGTGGTAGACAAATCCTCCGAGCGTGTCGTACTCCTCATCGTCCTCCAGCTCAAGCGGGGGATCAATCAGATCAGTGAGCTCGTCAATGTCGGCTCGACCATCGAGGATCACCTCCCCTTCGGAGATCTCGACCCTCATCGGCTCCTCTTCGTCGAACTCGTCCTGGATCTCACCCACGATCTCTTCGAGGAGGTCTTCGATCGTCACGAGGCCCGCGGTGCCTCCGTGCTCGTCCAGCACGATCGCCATGTGCACCTTACGTCGCTGCAATTCATGCAGAAGATCGTCTACGGGCTTTGACTCGGGGACGAAGAGGGCCGGGCGCATGATGTCGCGCAGGCGCGGGCGTGGCCCACCAGCCGCAATGATGCGGAGCAGGTCCTTCGCATAGAGAATTCCGCTCACGTGATCAATAGACTCACGGTAGAGCGGCGTGCGGCTGTGTCCCTCCTTCAGCACCACCTCCACGGCCTCGTCGAACGTTGCCTCTTCATCAATGGAGACGATATCGATGCGTGGCACCATGACCTCGTGCAGCTTTGAGTCACTGAGTGACATCACTGCGGAGATCATCTGCTCCTCCTCCGCCTCGAGCACTCCCTCCTGACTCCCCTGCTCCACGATGAGTCGGATTTCGGCTGCGGAAAGTTTCGGGGTCCGGGTTGGGTCAATGCCGAACGGCTTGGAGATCACCTTCGTGAGTAAGACAAGGAGCCCGACAAGTGGGCTAAGCACCTTGGCGAAGATTGAAATAGGACCCGACGCGGATAGCGCGATCCGATCGGGATTTGCCAACGCGAAACCCTTCGGGATCAACTCTCCGAGGACGATTGAGACAATTGAGACGAGCAACGTGACGAGGAGCAACGCGATCGGTGCGGCGCGCTCCCCGATCCAAGAGATGCCACTCAGCGGCGCGGCGACGAGTTCAACGATGCTGATCGCGGCGACCGCAGATGCGAGCGCGCCGAGGAAGGTGATCGCCACTTGAATCACCGCAAGGAAGCGGCCCGGGTCGCGAAGCAGTCGGAGGGCGCGAACCGCCCGCTTATCTCCTTCATCCGCAAGCTCGCTGAGTCGCGTACGTCGCACGCTGACATAGGCGATCTCAACCGCCACGAAGAAGCCGTTCAGCAGGATCAGGAGCAGGATGAGGCCGAGATCGGCGAGCACAGGATTCATCGGTTACTCCTTACCTACCGTGCGCGCAGGCACGCCAACCACGAGCGCCCCCGCGGGGACATCCTTCAGCACGACCGCTCCGGCGCCACTCTTAGAACCGTCGCCCATGGTGAGCGGTGCCACGATCAGCGTTCCAACGCCCGTGAAGACGCGAGCGCCAATGACCGTTGCGTGCTTCTTCTCGCCGTCGTAGTTTGCCGTAATCGTTCCGGCACCAATGTTGCTCCCCTCGCCAACACTGGTGTCACCGAGATACGAGTGGTGTCCCACCTTGACCTTTGCAGAGAGCGTTGTTGCCTTGAGCTCAGCGAAGTTGCCAACATGTGCGCTCGCACCAATCGTGCAGCCGGGACGAATGTGCGCAAAGGGCCCAACGTCCACTCCGCTCGCAAGTGTTGAACCATCAATGTCACTCGAGCGAATGGTGCAGCCTTCCCCAATGACGCTCTCGTGAATCCGTGATCCAGCCTCGATGCGTGTCCCAGTTGCGATCGTCGTATTGCCGCTCAGCATCACGTTCGGTTCAATCACCACATCGGCAGCGATGCTCACCGTAGGCTCGATCCAGACTGTGGTTGGATCCATCATGCCGACACCGCGTTCAAGGTGCGCCGCATTGATCCGCTCACGAAGTGCCGCGGCAGCGTCCGCGAACTGACGTCGATCGTTCACCCCCTCAAGGTCAATCCCACTCCCAAGGAGGACGGGGGCTGGCGTACCTTCCGCAGCGGCGCGCGCGACAAGATCGGTGAGGTAGACCTCCCCGCTCGCCGCTGACGGAGCGAGTGTCTCCAGTGCGCCCGTAAGCCAGGCGCGATCAACGGCGTAGAGTCCTGCGTTGACGAGATCGTTCGCGCGACCTTCGTCCGTTGCGTCGCGCTCTTCCACAATGCGTAACGCTCGACCTTCTTCGCTCAGTTCAACGCGGCCGTACCCGGTCGGGTCTTCGGCGTGAAAGGCGGCGAGCGCGATTGGCGCACCTGCGGCGCGGCGAGTCGCGATCAGCGCACTGATACTGCTCGGTTCAAGGAGCGGTGTATCCCCACACGCAATGAGAACCTCCGTTGCATCGGCTGAGAGTGCAGGGAGTGCACAGCGAACCGCATCCCCTGTTCCGCGCGGCTCCGGCTGTTCCGCTCGAAGCGTCCCTGTAGGTGCAAGCGCGTGCAGCACGGCGGTTGCTGGGGAGAGGAGGAGGAGCGCTGGATCACGCAGCACGCTGCGGACAGCCTCCACAACCCAGAGCGCCATTGGACGCCCGAGGAGCGGGTGGAGAACCTTCGGCTGGGCAGCGTGCATCCGCGACCCGACGCCAGCAGCGAGGATGATGGCCGTCACGCCTGTAAGGCGCTCCGGCCCGGTACTTGAGGGTGTCATCTGGAGGAGAGTCTAGCCGACCTTCTGGGCGATCGCCTCAATCTCCACCAGGCCCCCCTTGGGGAGCCCCGCCACCTGCACGGTTGAGCGTGCTGGATACGGCTCCGAGAAGGTGCGCCCGTAGATCTCATTCACCGTGGCAAAGTCGGCGAGGTCCGCAAGGAAGATGGTGCACTTGACCACATGTTCAACGCCGAACCCCGCAGCGGAGAGCAGCGCACGCAGATTCACCAGCGCCTGCTCCGCCTGAGCGGCAACTCCGTCACGAAGCGCACCTGTTGCGGGATCCATTCCGAGCTGTCCCGAGCAGAAGAGCAGGTCGCCTGAGGCGATCCCTGCACTGTATGGACCGATCGCTGGAGCAACTCCGCTCCCACTCACTGGTCGTTTCATCGTGGACTCCTCCCCTATGTTGCCAACTCTGTCGCGGTAACGAGAACGCCGCCATCTGGAAGCGAAAGTTCGCCACGGCTTACTGCCGCCTCAACGAGCACGCCAGCCTCTGCGGCTTCGTAGAGCGAAGGATAGAGGAGAAAGAGGGTCGGCCCCGAGCCTGAGAGGGAGAGTGGGCGCCCGAGGAGGCGGCGCAGCGAGTGGTCGAGCGGGCGCAGCCACGGGGTGATCGCTCGGGCGGCGGCGAGCAAGTCATTCGCCGACGCGAGAGCCGCCGATCGCTGGAGGAGCGCAACGGTCGTGAGCCCGGCGAGCGCCTCACTCGCGAGGTGTTGCGAGCTAACGAGTGCCGCCCCGTATGCATCACCCCGCACCCCAGCGGCGAAGGCGGCAAACACATCAGGCGTCTTGATCCCTTCGCGTGCACTAATCAACAGCACGCCAGGGGCCGGCTCACTCCACGGTGCGAGTGGCGTCACCCGCTCACCTCGCCCCTCCATCAGCACAGGTCCACCGGGGAGGAAGAGCGGCACATCGGAGCCGATGCGCGTTGCAACCTGCATCAGTCGCTCTTCTGCCAACTCGACTCCGCACAGCTCAAGCGCACCACGAAGCACCGCCGCGGCGTCACTTGATCCGCCACCGAGCCCCGCCGCTACAGGGAGCCGCTTCTCTAGCACGATGTCGAGCGGCGGAATCGGCACCTCCCTACGCAGCTCGCGCAGCGCCGCAAGCACAAGATTCTCTCCATCAGCAGAGATCGGTAAGCCGGCACAGTGCAGCTCGTCTTCGGTGCCCTCTCCTCCAAGTAGTCGGAGTGTGATGTGGTCGCTCGCGCGGAGTGGCGCCACGATGCTGTGAAGATCGTGATAACCGTCCTCGCGTTGACCCACAACCGCGAGGGTGAGGTTCACCTTTCCAGGAGCGTCAACCTCGACCCAGTGGACGCGCCCAGCGCCAACGCGTCCGCGACGAGCAGGGGCCTCCCCTGGAAGTGTTCGCATCACACGCGGCGGGCGCGTCGGGGCGCCAGGGATACCGCCAAGTTCACGAAGGAGACGCACCCAACCTTCGACACTGAGCGCCTGCGCTCGAAGGTCTGGATCCGTATCCGCGCGCTCAAGCGCCTGCATGATCTGATCGACAGGAATCGGTAGTGCACGTGGCAACGCGTTGCGCAGCTTCTTTCTGCGCTCCCTGAATCCGGCCTGGACGAGCCTCCAGAGCTGCTCTTCGTCATCATCAGAGAGTCCAGCAAGCGGCGAGTGCGTCAAGCGCTCAAGAGAGAGCACAGCCGAATCCACTGTAGGAACTGGCTCAAACGATTCCCGACGGACCAGGCGCACAATCGTGGCCTCGCTCCGAGATTGGACAAACGCGGTGAGATACGACCAGTCGCCAACTGGTGCGGCAACACGCTCCGCGACCTCACGCTGGACGAGCAGGACGATTCGTTCTGCGGGGTGCTCAAGTAGGAGGAGGCGATGAAGCAACGGACTGGTGATGTGATACGGGATGTTCGCCACCACGCGCCACACTCCGTCGGAGGGGAGGAGTGGCTCAAGATCAACGTTCAGCGCATCGCCGTGGATGAGGGTCAAGTCTCCACTCGCAATCTCTTTGGCGAACTTCTCCTGGAGCCGCGGGAGGAGATCATCGTCAAGTTCGATTGCAACCACCCGCGCACCGGCCGCCAGGAGGCCTTCGGTCAGGACGCCGAGCCCAGGACCAATCTCCAGCACGATCTCACCTGGTGCGGCACCTCCGGCCGTGACGATCGCATCGCGTGCCTCTAGATCCACAAGGAAGCTCTGGCTGAGACGCTGCTTCGGCGCATGCCCTGCAAGGAGCGGTCGCGCACCGCTGCGACGAGGCACGGGGCTCATCCTGCCGCCGCCGCGCCAAATGGCCATGAGGCGCTCACCGTGAGCCCACCTGCAGGGTCCTGCAGCGTCACGCGTTGCTCGTTGAGCGCAGCATGTGCGGCAGCTCCAATCATGGCTGCATTATCTGTGCACCAGCGAACTGGCGGGATGCTGAGGAGACGCTGATGCTTGGCCGCCACGGCCGCGAGACCTGTACGAAGCGGTCCGTTCGCCGCAACGCCACCCCCAACCACGAGCCCCGTCCCCGGATGCGCAAGGAGCGCCGCCTCCACTCGCTCCAGCAGCGCCCTCACGATCGCCGCCTCTGCGGCGGCAGCGATCGCTGCGGCAGCTGCCGGCGGAACAGGGCGCTCACGAAGTGTTGCCTGTAACGCTGCGGCCCGGCCAGGTGCGCCTGAAGGGACACCAGCTGCCGCAAGTGCCATCCGCGCCGCGGCGGTCTTCACGCCACTGAACGAGACGTCATATTCACCATCTGTCCGCGCAACAGGGAGGCGGTCGCCGCCAGCGCGTGCCGTTGCCGTTGCGGCGAGTGCCGAGAGCGCCGCGCCGCCGGGATACGGAAGGCCGAGGAGGCGCGCGATCTTGTCAAACGCTTCGCCCGCCGCGTCATCAATCGTGCCGCCAAGTCGTTCACTCGTCCCATCGGATCTCACATGCACGATCAGCGTGTGACCTCCGGAGACAATGAGACCGATCGCGGGAAGCTGCGGAGTAGCCGACACAGAGGCTGCATCGTGCAGCCAGGCGGCGCGAAAGTGGCCCTCTAGGTGATTCGTCGGAACGATGGGGAGTCCGCGTCCCCACGCCCACGCGGCGGCAACGCCTGCGCCGACAAGGAGTGAGCCAATCAGCCCGGGGCCGGTCGTCACTGCAACCGCATCGATCTCACGCGCGTGTGGCTCCCCTTCTGCCGAGTTGAGCACCTCTTTCAAGAGTCGTGGCACCCAGAGGTGATGCTCACGTGCCGCAACTTCAGGGATCACGCCGCCTGTGGCAGCGTGGAGGGTGCTCTGACTTGCTACGCGCTCAGCGATGACCTCTCCCCCTTCGCGCACAAGGGCCACCGCCGACTCATCGCAACTTGACTCAACCGCAAGGATCAGTCGTGCACGGCTCATCGCGCCACCACGTCAAATGCCTCTGGATTCGGGAGAGGTTCATCAGTCTTGGTCGCGGCGTGTGCGAGCGCCTCGCGCGCCTGCTGTCCAGGATCACTAAGTTCAGGGGTCGTCATGATGATCGCATCTTCGCCACTCTCTTCGTAATATCGAACCCTTCGCCCCGCCTCCGCAAATCCGAGTCGTGCATAGAGCCGCTGTGCCAGTTCATTGGAGACACGAACATCAAGCGTTGCCACACGCGCCTCACCGCGACGTGCCTCTTGCAAAAGCTCGAGCATCAACGCCGTCCCGAGCCCTTCACCACGCAGAGCAGGCGAAACGGCAATCGTGGTCACGTGCGCTTCGTCCACCATCAACCAAATCCCGCCGAACCCCAGCAGCTCACCACCGCGCCATGCCCCTACATATCGTGCCAAACGGTTCGTTGTCAGCTCGGACTCATACGCGTTCCCTGGCCATGGCGTACTGAAACTCGCCTCTTCAATCGCGCGCATCAGCGGAAGATCGGCGATGGTCAACGGTCGAATCTCATACTCATCTCGTCGCATTAGACACCCCTCCCATCAACTCCGCGCGGCGGTGACGGGTAGCGAAGTTGAATCTCACTCCGTTGTGGTGCCTCTCCGCGCGCGGCAGCAGCGAGCGCCTCGCTCAGTGCAGTTGAAGCGAGGTTTGCGAACGCATGCGGGAGGCGCGAGGCAACACGCGCAAGGTCTGCGGAGGCTGGCGCATCCGCATGCGCGGCAATCTCACTCCCCGCCTCGCGGATCACCAGCACCTCCCGAGTGCCGAGCGGAAGAACCACCGTCTCGCCACCCACCTCTTTGGCGGCAGCGTAGAGGGCGCGGTCGGATGGAATCGCGATGGTGGGAAGGTTAAGGGCCGCGGCAACGCCAGCCGCCGCGGCAGAGGCCGCTCGAATCCCCGTGTAGCTCCCCGGTCCAACGCCAACCACGATCGCCGAGAGTTCCGCGCGCGACGCCTCGCTTGGGAGGAGCGTGGCGATTCGTTCAAGATGGCTGCGCTGCGGCTCTGCAGACTCGGCGACCACGAGATCCCCTGATCGCGGACCGCTTAACGCGAGGAGCGCCACACACCCGTGTCCAAGCGATCCGTCAAGGATCAGCGCAGTGTGGTTACGATCCATCGGCAACCTCAATCCCCGCCGCGAGTGCGGCCGTGTGCAGGCTCTTTGCACGCTCCGCATCTCCAATACGCAGCGTCACACCTCGCGCATCATCGTGAGCGCCAGGTGTGAGCTCAACTTCAAGGAGCGACGACCCTTCGCCCTGCAGCGGCCAGCGCACCTGTTCTGGCCACTCAATAATCGTGATGCCCGCCGCATGGCGTTCGTCAATCAGCCCTGCCGCAAGCGGGTCACTTCCAGGCGGGAGGCGATAGGCATCGGCGTGCCAGATTGGGATGGCTCCCTGGTGTTCGGAGACCAGTAGGAATGTCGGTGAAGTGAGCGGAGGATCGGCGTGGAGCGCAGATCCGATCGCGCGTGCCAGCGTCGTCTTCCCTGAACCGATCTCCCCGATCAGGAGGAGACGATCACCTGCGCGAAGGTGGTGCGCGATGATGGTGCCGAGTTGCTGCGTCGCCGCGAGGTTGCTGAGTTCGATGCGCAGCGAGATCACGCGGAGCGGCGCTGCAGATCACCGAGCGGTACTGCGCAGAGCACTCCGCCAATGCGAACCGCACCGAGTGGATCATCGGCACGCGGATCGGCGAGCCCCTCCCACACTCCGGTTCGACCTTCATGGATCCCCCCAATTACAAGGACATCGCCTGCCTCGTGCTCAGCTCCGCCACCGTGCACGACGATGCCAATCGGTTCGTCACTGAAGCGCACGCGCGCGCCGTGGAGGCTTCGAAGCAGGTGCATCACGCGCTCGTCACTCCCGGATGTGGGACGGCGCGGCGTCATGATGATCAGGCCGAATGGAGCCGTGGCAACGGCAGCGGCAATCCGTCGCTCAAGCGATGCGTTCAGCGCGTCGCGTTCACCATCACTGAGTCCGTGAACGATCACGCCACGCACGCCGACGGCCCGGGCGCGCAACACCGTTTCGGGCGATGCGCTTCCAATCGCGAGGAGTCCTGCTGCAACGGCCCGCTCCCATCCGCTCCCTTCAGGTTCCGTTTCACTAAAGTGAACCTCCCCTTCGACGAGATCCCCGAGCAACTGGCGGCCACCGCGCACGCCGCGCGTCGCACTCCCTGCAGGGAGGAGGCTGATCGGTGCAGGGATCGGGGCGGCGCCGGTGGCAGCTGTGATCGCCGCGGAGAGGCTTCCACTGCGCATCTCATGCGGCGCCGCGAGTGCATCGCCAAAGACGATCGCCGCACGTGCGATCCCGCCATGAAGCGTGAACTCAGCCTGCTGCGCTCCGCGCGTGAGGAGCACCTGCTCCTCTTCACCGGTCCGAAGTGTGAGTGGATAGATTTCGCCGTGCCTCAGCGTCACTTCGCTGTGCGGTGTGCGCACGAGCAGTTCATCCCCTTCCTCACCCGCAACGCGGACGAGATCGCCACCTGGCAGCAGCAGGTCGCGTGCGAGCGATGAGAGTGCCGAATCAATCCATCCGTCGTCCAGCGCCTCTCCTCCGATCGCGGCGAAAATGCCGTACGGCTCAAGCAAGATCCGCGTTCGCCCTGACGGGGCCAACGGCGCAGCGACACTGATCGGGAGCGTCCCAGTTGCGATCAGACTCGCCGCCACGCCCACCAGCAGGAGCGGGGCGCCTTCAAGGTCGAGGTCACCAAGGTCCTCATCCGCGAGCAGCTCGGCGAGGCGGCGCATCGCGTCGGCCACAGCTGCCGCTCGCACCTGGTCTCGCGCATCATCGCGATCTCGGAGTGGCGCGTCTGCTAGATCTCCCAGCAGGTCGGCCACCGTGGAACGATCGGTGCGACCAAGGAGCGCCAACACGCCATCGCAGCGACGGCGACGTTCCACCGGATCAGCGGGGACCGTTGCTGCACCTGGCACCTCAAAGCTGACCGCGGCACGGTCAGGCGATACAAGCGTGAGTCGGCCGCCGTCGGCGGTGATCTCCACAATCCGCACTGGGCCACCGAGCCACGCCGCGATACGCCCCGCCGCACGCTCCGCGTCCCCTGCGTTCGCCCGCACTCGTAGCGGAGTACCCGTCAAGCCTGCGGCGGTCATCAACGTTTCCTCAAGCGCATCGACTGCGCCACCGCTCGGCTGTGAGAGTGCGCCAAGCAGGCGCGCGCCACCTTCGCGTCGAATGAGCGCACCACTGCGCTCGCCAGTCCCTTCAACGATGAGGAGGATCGGTTCGTTCACGGAGCACTCTCGTTTAAGGCGCAGAGCGCAACGGGGCGTCCGCCACGCGTGTAGACGCGGACCAGCCGACTCGTGAAACTTGTCGAGACTTCATTGGTGATCGTCGCGCGGCGGCGCGCCACATCTACGGGCTGAATCTCGTCGTCCCCTGATCGGCCAATGAAGATCACATCGTCAAGCGTACTCAGATCGGTGGCGGGGTGATCAGTGGCGTCAATCGTGATCGAGTCCATCGCAATGCTCCCCACGACGGGGAGCCGCACGCCGCGCACGAGCACCTCCGCCTTCCCCTTCTCGTGATAAGAGATCCCATCGGCATATCCAATGGGAAGTGTGATGATCCGCGAAGGTCGTTCCGCAACAAAATGCGGTCCGTACCCAACCCCGTGCCCGGTGGGGAGCGTTGCGATTCGCACGGGACGCGCGATCACCTGGTAGACCGACGCAATGCCAATCTCCTCTGCACTGCGCGAAGGGCGCAGCGCATTCGGGACCACACCGAAGAGGGCGATCCCAACCCGTGCAACATGTTCGCCAGCACCAATCGTCAACAGGCCACCCGAACCAACGAGGTGCCGCTCAAGCCCGCTCCGAAGTGCTGGCTCTGCGAGCGCGTCTGCTGCGGCGTTAAGGGTTGTTGCCTGCGCCGTGGAGCGCTCCAGATCCTCTGCTGCGGTGAGATGGCTCCAGATGCCGCGCAGCGAAATGCGCGGACGCGCGGCGTGTAGCCGCTCCGCGAGCGCTGCGAGTTCATGAGGGAGTATCCCGTCACGTCCAAGTCCCGTATCAACCTCAATGTCAACGGTGAGCGGGCGGGCGCCGGTGAGGTCGGCATCTAGGATCTCTGCGACGACGGCGG
>DMUR01000049.1:6196-7043 GCA_003476885.1 Chloroflexota bacterium | reverse complement strand
CCGGCGCCTTCGCCTTCGGTGAAGTCAACAATCTCGTGCGCGAATCCGTGACGCTCCGCCCACCGCATGTACGCGCGTAGGAGCATGGCGGTCCAGTCGCACGCTTCGGTTCCGCCTGCACCGGCCTGGAGGGTGACGATCGCATCTGCATCTGCGTATTCGCCCGCGAAGAGGAGGGAGGTGCGTGCCTGTTGGAAGTCCTGTTCTACCCGGGCACTCTTCTCTGAGACTTCGGCGAGGAGCGCCTCATCACCTTCGGAGGTTGCAAGCTCGAAGAGCTCGCCGAGGTCGCGCGCGGCGGTGGTTAGCTGCTGCCACCGCGTGATCTCTTCGCGCAGGCCCTCCGCTTCACGGGCGAGTCGACGGGCGCTGCGTTGGTCGTCCCAGAAGCCTGGAGCGAGCATCTGCGTCTCAATTGCTGCGAGACGCGCCCCCTTTACGGCTGGGTCAAAGACGCCCCGACGTTGCCTCGATACGTCCGAGCAGGTCGCGCAGGCCGGCAGCGTCGACGCTCACCGGGGGCGCTCACTCGGTCGCACGAAGGCGACGACGGGGTTTTGCTGCTTCACGTTCGCGATCGTAGCAGGGGCTATGCCCCGTGGCACTTCTTGAACTTCTTCCCCGAGCCACACGGACAGGCGTCGTTTCGACCCGCCTTCATTGAGGGTGTTGTCGTAGCGGATGCAGACGGAGTGGCAACCGCCGCCTCAGAGCTCCCACCAACGGTCTTCACGGCTACGGGCGTAGGTGCGCGCTGCGCTTGCACGAGGCTGACGCGCAAGACGGCACGGCCAATGCTGACGCGAATGAGCGACTGAAACTCTTCGTACAGTTTGAATGCTTCAAT
>DMUR01000049.1:0-6040 GCA_003476885.1 Chloroflexota bacterium | reverse complement strand
TCAACCGCCTTCTTCTCAAGTGCAGCATCCGCTGCGGCGTCCACCGCCTCATACAAGAGTGAGTCTTCAACAAGGGTGTCGAGCGATGCAGGCGGCTCAATGCCGAGGCGCTTCAGTTCTGTGGCGAGCGCGCTGCGGTTCCACTCACCAGTGAGCCCCGGTGGACAGTGGGTGACGGCGAGTGCGCGTACTTCACCGTGCAGCGCATCTTGGATGGTGAGGGTGAGGTTTTCGCCGCGGAGCACTCGATCGCGTTCGCCATAGACCGTGGCACGCTGCATGTTGATAACGTCGTCAAACTCTACGACGCGCTTTCGGATATCAAAGTTGTACCCCTCAACGCGCGTCTGCGCCCCTTCAATGGTGCGACTCACCATTGTGGATTCAAGCGCCTGACTCTCGTCAAATCCGAGTCGATCCATCAGGCCGACGACACGTTCACCGGCGAAGCGCTTCATTAGATCGTCTTCAAGGGAGAGGTAGAAGCGCGAGGAGCCAGGGTCACCCTGTCGTCCCGCTCGCCCTCGCAACTGGTTGTCAATGCGGCGTGATTCGTGCCGCTCGGTGCCGACAATGCGCAAGCCACCTGCGGCAAGCACAACCTCGCGCTCGGATGCGCAAGTGCGCTCAGCGTCGGCGAGTGCTGCGGCGTAGGTCTCTGGATCTACTTCGGCGGGGTTCAAGCCTTTGATGCGGAGGGCTTCAGAGGCGAGACCAGCTGGGTCTCCACCAAGCTTGATGTCTGTTCCGCGACCGGCCATGTTGGTGGCGATCGTGACGGTTCCTGGTCGCCCCGCCTGCGCAACCACAGGCGCTTCGCGTTCATGCTGCTTTGCGTTCAGGACGTTGTGCGCGACACCCTCACGTTTCAACATTGCGGCGAGGTGCTCCGAGCGTTCAACAGATGTGGTGCCAACGAGCACCGGCTGGCCAGCCGCGCTCCGCTCCTTGATGTGCGCAACGATCGCCGCATCTTTCGCGCGGACGGTGCGGTAGACAAGATCAGGTTCATCCACGCGGATCATTGGGCGATGTGTTGGAATAGATGTCACGTCAAGGCTGTAGATCTTGCTGAACTCTTCCGCCTCCGTCATGGCGGTACCCGTCATTCCGGCGAGCTTCTTGTAGAGGCGGAAGTAATTCTGGAAGGTGATCGTGGCCATCGTGACCGATTCACGCTGGACGCGGAGCCCCTCTTTCGCCTCAACCGCTTGATGAAGTCCTTCGGACCAGCGGCGGCCTGGCATCTTGCGTCCTGTGAATTCGTCCACGATGACAATCTCACCGTCTTCAATGATGTAATCACGATCACGCTTAAAGAGTGCGTGTGCGCGAAGTGCCGACTCAAAGTGTCGGGCCATCAGCGGGTCGCCGCTGTAGAGGTTCTCTACACCGAGCGCCTTCTCAATCTTCGAGACACCCTCTTCCGTTGGTGAAACCGCCTTATCTTTCGCATCAACAAAATAGTCACCACCCTCAAGCGCGCCAGCCGGACGCTCCTTGAGGCGAGGGACAAGTTTCGCGAAGACTTGGTAGAGGTCCTGCGATTCGGCGGCCTGGCCACTGATGATGAGTGGCGTCCTGGCCTCGTCAATGAGGATGTTGTCCACCTCGTCCACGATCGCGAAGGCGTGACCACGCTGCGCCCGAGCTTCGAGCTCGGTGACCATGTTGTCTCGCAGGTAGTCGAAGCCGAACTCGTTGTTCGTGCCGTAGGTGACGTCGGCGGCGTACGCCTCCCTCCGCGTAACGGGGCGCAGGCGCGCCGTGCGCTCTTCGCCGCTGCTGAACTCAGCGTCGTAGAGATACGAGGCGTCGTGCGTGATGACGCCGAGCGAGATGCCGAGAAAGGAGAAGAGTGGGCCCATCCACTGCGCGTCGCGTCGCGCCAGGTAGTCGTTGACGGTGATGACGTGTACGCCGTCGCCTGTGAGGGCGTTCGCGGCAGCGGCGAGCGGAGCGACGAGCGTCTTCCCTTCGCCAGTGCGCATCTCTGGAATCTTTCCTTGATGAAGGACGATCGCGCCAAGGATCTGCACGTCGTACGGGCGTAGACCGATCGTGCGCTTTGCCGCCTCGCGAGCGGCGGCCAGGATCTCTGGGAGCACCTCTTCAAGTCGCTGCTTCTGATCGTCGCCGCTTCGCGCTCGCAGGTCTGCCGCGATCGCCTCCATCCGCCCGCGAATCTCTTCGGCGCTTGTTGACTCCATCTCGTCGGCACGCGCGTTGACGGCGTCAAGGATTGGCGCGAGCCGTTTGAGCTCGCGGTCGTTGGAGTCAACAAGACGTGAGAGGAAGCCGAACACCACGAGCGAGCCTTAGCGCCAGAAGCCGGAGCCGTACCCCAGCATCAGGATTCCAAAAGTAATGATGCCGAGGACGAGCCAGTAGATGACGCTCGCAGGGCGACTCGTTGGATTCATTTCAGGATTCTTGAGCGGTGCAGCGTTCCAGCGCGGACTCTTCAGGGTGGCGCGCCAATCTGCGCGCCTCTCTGGTGCGTGTGAGGTGATCACGCCACGCTCATCCGGACGGTGCAGCTTCAGTGTCACGGCTACTTTGCGCGTCGCTTTGCGCCCGCGACTCCAATCGCCGCGCGGCCGTTCCCATTTGCTGTTGACGGGAGGCCAGCATGCTCGCCATCCCAGAAGACCATCTCTTCAGCCATGGATGCCTCTTTGCCGAAGAGGGCACCGACAGATTCACCGAGATGGATGCGCTTGATCGCTTCGCCGAAGAGTGGAGCAGAGGAGAGGCGCTTGATCTTTGGACTACTCACTCCAGCAGGCATTGGGATGGAGTCGGTGACGATCACCTCTTGCACAGTTGATGCATCAATGCGCTCGATTGCAGGGCCAGAGAAGACACCGTGCGTTGCGCATGCAATCACTTCGATCGCGCCGGCCTTCTCAATGGCGCGAACGGTCTCCGTCAACGTACCCGCCGTGTCAATCTCGTCGTCAACAATCACGACTCGCTTCCCCTTCACATCACCGATGACGTTCAGGACCTCGGCATGATCATCATTCCCTTCGCGTCGCTTTTCGACGATCGCGAGCGGTGCATCAAGAAGTTCTGCAAAGGTGCGCGCACGCTTTGCGAAACCAAGGTCTGTCACAACGGCAAGGTTCTCAGTCCCCTTCTGCCTGATGTAGTTGGAGAGCATGTGCACTGCGGTGAGTTCATCAACGGGCACGTTGAAGAATCCCTGGAGCTGTCCTTGGTGAAGGTCCATCGTGAGGATTCGGTTTGCGCCAGCAACTTGCAGCATGTCTGCCACGAGTCGGGCGGTGATCGGCACACGCGGCTGATCTTTCTTGTCTGATCGTCCATATCCGTAGTACGGGATCACGGCGGTGATGCGTCCGGCAGAGGCGCGCTTGAATGCGTCAATCATGATCAGCAGCTCCATGATGGAGGTGCTCACTGGCCGCGATGTCGGCTGAACAATGAAGACGTCTTTTTCACGCGCGTTATCAAGGATCTTCACGAAGATGTTCTCGTTGGCGAAGGCGAACACTTCAGCCTTGCCGAGTTCGCGGCCGAGGTAGCGTGCAATCTTGCTCGCAAGCTCCGGGTTTGCGTTCCCCGTATAGACGTCGATCGAATCTGCTCTCATCGCCGTCCTCCGATCCCTATCGCCGCTTCGTAGGTTTCGTCGTTGTCGTCTTCGCCGTCTTCGCCTTCACCTTAGCCGCTGGCTTCGCCTTCCCTTTGGATACGGTCTTAGGTGCCGCTTTGGCCGTGACCTTTGCAACTTTCGCACGAGGGGGACTGGCCTCCCCCTCAGGGGCCTCCTCATTCTCGCCGTCGGCGTCGCGCTTTGCTAGCCCCGTGCGGAAGGCGGCGATCCCCGCCACCTTATCCCCCTCACGGAGGGACATCACGCGTACACCCTGGGAGCTGCCGTCATTACGGGTGGCGATCGATTCGAGCTTTGTGCGCACCACCTGCCCCTCAGCGCTGATCAGGATGACCTCTTCGTCGGCCTCGCTCACCTGGCGAACGGCGACCACAGGCCCGGTCTTGCGACCCTCAAGAGGGATGAGCCGAACGCCCTGGGTGCCGCGGTGCTTGCGGCTGAATGCTCCAACCGGGACGCGCTTTCCGAAGCCGGTCTCGGTGAGGACAAGGAGGTCGGCTCCAGGCTCCACCACCGCCGCGGCCACCACAAGGTCTCCCTGTCGAGCGATGCGGATGCCAATGACGCCGCCAGCGGAGCGCCCCATCGGTCGCGCCTCCTTCTCATGGAAGCGGCAGATGCGACCCTGTCGCGTGGCGAGCACAATGTCGTCTTCACCAGATGTTGGGATCACTTGCGCAAGCTCATCGCCCTTATCAAGGGTGATCGCGATGATTCCCGACGAGCGCACCTTCTCAAACTGCTCGAGCGCCGTCTTCTTGATGACACCCTTCTTTGTGGAGAAGGCGAGGTAGCCACCCGCACTGAAGTTCTGCAAGATCACCGTTGCAACCGGGACTTCGCCGGACTCAACCTGTACGCCAGGAAGATTGACGATCGGGATCCCCTTGTTCTGACGCGACGCGTCTGGAATCTCGTGCACCTTTGTGCTGAAGCAGCGACCCTTATTCGTGAAGAAGAAGGCCCAGTCGTGCGTGTTCGCGACCTGGAGCGACTTCACTGCGTCCTCTTCGCGGGTTGTCATCCCGCGCACGCCCTTCCCGCCGCGATGCTGCTGGCGGTATGCGGTGAGCGGCTGGCGCTTGATGTAGCCACGACCACTGATCGTGATCACCACGTCTTCGTCGGCAATGAGATCTTCATCAGACATTTCGCGGGTTGCATCTTGGGCAATTCGCGTGCGGCGCTTGTCGCCGAACTTCTCCTTCATCTTCGCGTACTCCGCCGCAATGATCTTGGAGACGCGCTTTGGATTGGCGAGGATATCTTGCAGCTCCTTGATCAGCGCGAGCACTTCCAAGTACTCGTCTTCGATCTTCTTGCGCTCGAGTGCGGCGAGCCGCGCGAGTCGCATGTCGAGGATCGCCTGCGCCTGCAGCTCGCTGAGTTTGAATTTGGCCATCAACTGTTCGCGTGCAACATCAACATCTGCGGCGGCGCGGATCGTCTTGATCACTGCATCAAGGTTGTCCAGCGCAATCTTGAGGCCTTCCAAGATGTGCGCGCGCTCTTGTGCCTTCTTCAGTTCAAACTCGGTGCGGCGGCGAACGATGATGCGGCGGTGTTCAATGTGGTGTTGCAGCACCGACTTAAGTGAGAGCGTCTGCGGCTGTCCATCAACCAGCGCGAGCATGTTCATGCTGAACGCGGCGCGGAGTGGCGTGAGCTTCAGCAACTTGTTGAGCACCTTGTGCGGATTACCGTCTCGCTTTACTTCAACGTAGATGCGCATTCCGTCGCGGTCTGATTCGTCGCGGAGATCGGAGATCCCTTCAATACGCCCCTCTTTCACGAGGTCGGCGATCTTCTCAACGAGTGTTGCCTTGTTTACCTGGTATGGGAGCTCATGAATGATGATTGCGGTGCGATCACCGCGTGCCTCTTCGAAGCTCGTCTTCCCTTCCACAACAACACGTCCGCGACCGTGCGCGTACATCTGTCGGATCGCGTCCACGCGCTCCGACTTTCCGGTGAGTGGATTCTTGACATTGTCGTAGCGGTAGAGGACGCCGCCTGTTGGGAAGTCCGGCGCAAGGACGAGCGCACTCAACTCTTCGGCGGTGAGTTGTGGGTTTTCGACGAGAGCGATCGCGGCGTCGGCAATCTCGCCAAGGTTGTGCGGCGGAATGTTTGTTGCCATTCCAACGGCGATTCCTGCAGAACCGTTGACGAGAAGGTTTGGCATGCGCGATGGGAGGACGCTCGGCTCCTTCTGCGTGCCGTCGTAGTTTGGCGTGAAGTCAACAGTGTCGTGATCGATGTCGGCGAGCATCTCGCCTGCGATGGCGGTGAGTCGTGCCTCGGTGTATCGCATTGCAGCGGCGGAGTCGCCGTCAACGGATCCGAAGTTTCCCTGACCATCAACGAGTGGATGGCGCATGGAGAAGTCCTGCGCCA